>JAIPFO010000019.1 GCA_021736565.1 Phycisphaerae bacterium
TCCATTGCGTGTCACGACCGGTATTGGTTCCGCCCCAACCGTTCATAAAACGGTCTTCATTGTCCGCCAGAAAAAGCCCGAATATCTTCCCCCATTGACTAAGATTTGACATGCAAACCGCTTTTTTCGACTGTTCCCTGGCCTTACCCAACGCCGGCATGAGAATCGCCACCAGCAACGCGATGATAGAAATAACAACCAGCAACTCGATCAGCGTGAAGCCCCGCAGCACCAAAGGGCCAACCGCATTGTGATCGTACTTTATGAAGTTACGGTAGTGTCGTCTTTGCACTTTCAGCTCCTATCAAAAAAACTGGTCGCAAACAGGCACGTCACTGACAGGATCATGACACTGCAATACTTAGGACACCGGCACCATTAAAGACCGTTGGCATACCTGTAAGTATCGGTGGGCTCCACTTCCTCGACATGCCCATCCAGGCAAACCGCATTGGTCGTCCCCCCTGACGGCTTTTTTTTCAGGGAAGAGGCATAAGCGCTTCCTTTATGAAAGTCACCAAAGCAGTCGGTATATGTCCCAGAATAGGGCGGATAATTATTCTGAGTCTTTGTCTTTAACCCATTGAGATCCATGGGCCACTGTGCACACAATGAATTATCATTGACAATGTACCCATTCACGAGTAATGGGGTACCACCATTCGGGTTCTCATAATACATCGACCACAACGCCTCTTCCCCCGCCCAGAAGGTCTCCGATGGTGTCTTTACCATCGAATCTTTGCTAATGCAGCCGGGGCTTAACCAGTAGTTAAAAGAATATGAGTATGAAACTTCTTCTTTATAGAGTCTCCGGTATTCACTATCAAACGTTGGGCAAATATTGCTTTCGACAACATTGTCCAGGTAAGGCATCAGGGTCCCCTTGGGAATATAAGTCTCCCCTTTTGTTTTTTCCATCGAGCAATACCGGTGAGATTGGGATTACCAATTTCACCCCTCTGTGCCGGTGTGAAAATGGTGTAATAGCTATCCGGAAAAGCCCCCTCATTCTCTTGCAAATACATGCTGATCACAAGGCCGTAAGTTTTCATGTTCGACTGACAGACCGCATTTTGCGCCTGCTTCTTGGCCTTACCCAATGCCGGCATGAGAATGGCGACCAGCAGGGCGATGATCGAAATGACAACTAACAACTCAATTAAGGTGAAACCCTTGTTTTTTTTCATAATAGGCCTCTTTTCCTGGTAAATCAAAGATACGGATCATAGATGATACTGGCGTCATTTTTGACGGGAGAATCGATAAAATTGCCATGTGTTACTGATGAACACGAAAGGACATAATAAGTATAGCACAATGCAGGGCAAAATAAACAAAAAAAAACCAGACAGAAATACACATGTGCGAGATTCATTTCTGACAAGAGACGTACTTCTCATTTCGCCCTCTTTTGAAAAAAAGCCTGAATTACTGTAAACACTTATATGACAACCATTTATGTTATGTCAGAACTAAATCTCATACAGGAAACACACAACCCGAATGCGCATAGTAAATATCGTTTTTATCGCTAAAATCACCCTTTACGAGGCAGAAAACGGGCGTTAAAATAGAGATCCGGACGCGTTCTCTTATTCGCCTACATATTCAGCAAATGTTTTTTGGGTTTCCCATACCTTGATCCTGGCCAATTTGACCGGTCCAAACTTTCCCGAAAGCGTCTCCCAGAATAGCTTCGACATATTCTCAACCGTTGGGTTGAGTTGTGAAAATTCGTCGATGTCCTCATTCAGATTCTTATGGTCAAATTTTTTAATGATAAACTCCTCGACCACCTCATCGACAGCGTCCAGTCCGATGATCTGGCCGGTTGTGGGCTCGGGCTCTCCCCGTAATGTAACTTCCAGAAAATAGTTGTGCCCGTGCCCGGCCGGGTTGGCGCATTTGCCGAACTCCTGGTAGTTCCGCGGGGCATTCCACTTATCGTTCCACAACTGATGCGAGGCCGCCAGTTCATATTTAAACGTCACTTCCACCATCGTCGGCTCCTTCATATATCGCACCAGGTGCATTGATTCATCCTTGTCCAGCTGCAAACGTAACAACTGGATATCACTAAACTTATCTCTCATGATCAGACCGACTTTATCCAGCAGGTCCATCGGGTTTTCACAGCGGACCTCGTCCGTTGCCAGGGCCTCTTCCATCGCGGCTTTGATATGACTGACGTTGACCACAAACCCACTATCATCCCCCACCGCCCCGGCAAATGTCAACCATAGCCGTAAAGGATGCGAGTCAAAATTCAACGACCGTCCATACCCCATCCCCAGGCGGCCATCGGCTTTGCTCAAATGTAATTCTATGCCTCGTGTGATGCTTAACATGATCTTGACTCCCAGGTCAAAAGCGGCTCCCGTCTCAAAAGTCGTTTTTCGCCTTTCAAGGCCCTGTTTTAAGTTACGAAAAACAGCGGCCAGAATACTTATGACGCTGGCCTTTTATCTATCTTCCCGCATTGAGGGCAGAAAGTCAATTCGCATATGCCCATTTTTGATCGCTATGGCGGTTATCTCAGCCTGCACATCGTTATCCACATGGAACAAACTGTCAACAATAAATACGTTCTGATCGAGAAGCTCAGGGATTGCCCGGACAATATTCTTGGACAAATGGCCTTCTAAGTCTTTTTCCTTCAATTGGTTATATTTTTTAATCCGGCCGGCCATCCGATCAATAACCCCCTGGCGAACTTCATCCATTACCGGCCCGGGCAGCCTGGCGGCCCCCAGTTTTATCGGCAGCAGGGTTACTTTCAGTCGATGCCCATCCACGATTTGGGGCTTAAAGCCAATGGTCAAAATGGCACTGACGCCTTCATGAGCGACCTGCCCCATGATATAGACCGCCCCCTCTTTAAAGCTGAGCTGCGGCTGGTAGAACTGCTGGGTAAACTGGTTGTAACTTTCATGACTGCCCGGCCACAGAAACCTTTTTAGCGTCTGATCGTCAAACATCAGCACGCCGTTGAGTAAATCCTGATCGTACGTTATGGAAAATGGCTTCTTGAGAACCACATTGTTATGAAAATCCTGAACGTAGCGTTTTGTGCAGACAGCCTCGACGTCGTCCTGCTGCAACTTGTTTAAATGAAAGGGTTTATATTCATTCGGCCGATGCTTGACCAGTAAATACCCCGTCAGCAGGAGGCCAAAAGCCAATAGGATCAGGACTATCAGAAGGATCGCTAAACGTTTGGCCCATCGCCGTCCCCGGTTGTGTGTCATACAATATTTCCTTAAAGTGTTAATTAACGCCGGCATTACTTTTACTGTGAAAATTATAATTGTGCCGGTATAAAACGCTTCCCATCCTGCCCGCTGGCATTATCCCTATAATCGTCATAATGCCTACTAACAGGGCTGAAAAACAGGTTTTATTCCATTTTTTGCCATTTCTCCCCTTCACAGCCCCCCCTCATATATGGTATCATCCATAAGTGTGAAGGCTATGTCCAGTAATTATCAAAATATTTTACAAATCATCGCACCGGCCGATGATGCCATTGTTATTATGGCTCATAAATGTTGTCATGAGCGATTCTTGCGACTAACCGCCCGAGGTCCATTAAAATTCTTCCGACACGACCTGCTCGCCGCCGCTGATCGGGCGCTCAGGGTGTTGAAAAAACCCCGCACCTTCGTTGCCCCAAAACCCATGAGCCTCCTGGCCCGCAGGGTGGCAGCGTCACCGCGAAAAACGCTTGATAATAAACCTGCCAGGTCCGACATTTCATCCAAATCCATTCTCACCGGCAGGCCATTGGAAATAAATGCCCGGCTGCTGCAAACCACCCCAAAAGAGCAGGCCCTCACCGAGGACCGTTTCTGCTGTGAAATTCTCTATCGCATCGAAGGCGACCTGATCCGATTTGACAGCCGCCAGGAGTTATTAGACCTGGCCGGCCAATGGAAAATCCCGCTTTTCAGGGCCAATATGCTGATCGCCCAGATCGTCCAGTCCGTTCGGCACTATCAATTATACCAGCCAACCGACCGGGAACGCCAGTTGAACTCCCAATTGCGAAATATGTTAAAAAATCGCCACCGGGCAGACCCGCCCGGGGGACAGGGCCGCCTTCAATGGCTGATCATTACCGGGATAATGATAGTTTTTACTGTTATCGTCGAGATTTTTCTACTGCTATCGCAAAATTGAAGAACAATCAGACCCTTATCGCCCCGTCAACTCCCATGGCGGCCTAAAGGAACGGTGGAGCATTTTATTGGCACCGTCGTCATCGGTAAATCGTTCGGTCCTGGGGTTCCAGCTGAGTTTCTTACCGCGCTGGATCGCGATATGCGCCAGCTGTCCCAACGAACAGGTGCGATGGCCGATCTCGGCGTCTGCCATGGTCGCACAGTTATTCTTAATGCCGTAGATAAAATCTTCCTTATCCATTCGCTGAGGCAGATGCCTGTCCGAATCCTTCAGCTTCAAACGTAAGAGCGACTTATCCTGGGCGGTCATCTGCTTCTTGCCCAGCCAGGGTGCATGGATCCAGCCCTCATCCCCCTCGACCCGGATGTAGGGCGAGGCAATCTTATAATCCAGCACCACGCCTTTTTCATAGATGAATTGTGCCTTAAAACTTAACAGCACATTCCACAGGCCCGATCCCGGTTTCGGATAGGTCCCGGACCCTTCAACTGAAATTGGCCCAGTCCGTTCGGTCCCGTTCAGTAATTGGGCAACATCCAGCAGATGGGTTCCCCAATTGGTGATCATCCCTTCACACGTGTCACGGCAGCGCATCCAACCCGGTCGCGCATAGGACCTGGGCGTATGCACACGATCAAGGGTATAAGGCTTCATCGGGGCGGGGCCAACCCACATCTCGTAATCCAACTCTGCCGGCACCGCCATCGGCGTTGCGATACCACCGGCTTTATCCCCGGCGGGCACGCCCACCTCGATCCGTTTGACATTACCCAGGTAGCCATTGACCACCAGTTCCGATATCTTGTGCATATAGGGATGCGATCGACACTCACTATCGGTCCGGAAAACCACACCCTGCTTCTTCACCGCATCCGCCAGCACACGCCCTTCGGCGATCGACAGGGTCAGCGGCTTTTCGCAGCTGACATGCTTGCCCTTGAGAACCGCCGCCAGTGAAATCGGCACATGCCAGTGATCGGCCGTGGAATTCATGATCGCGTCGATATCGTCACGTCCGATCACCTCACGCCAGTCCGAATAAACCTGACAGTCTTTGTTCTTATAAAACGTATCCACTTTCTCCTTGGCCTTCGCCAGTCGCCATTTATCCACATCGCACACCGCGACCACCCGACAGTCCTTCGAATACAAAAACGGATTCGTATTGGCATAGATGGCCTGCCGTCCCATACCGATCATGCCGACGTTAATGCGATTCGACGGTGATGTCTCCCCAAAAACACGCGATGGCACAACAATGGGAAAACTTAAAGCCGCCCCGGCGGCACCCGTGACCTTTAGTATCTGCCTGCGTGTATATTTCTTATTGTCTGATTTACTCATTCTGTCACCCCTGGGGTTAATTTCTCATTAATCTGAGATTTTTCAAATATAATTGAACATTTCAGCCTGGCTGTCCTGATGCGTCGTGACGAAACTTCTTTTCTAATAGATTATTACTCCGGTAATAAAATAAGTGAACGACTTCGCATATATGAACTCATATCTTCATGCAATTGCTTTTGCGAATCAGGCGAAGGCTTCTTCTTTAGCACTTGTTTTATGTCCTGATTGACATACTCATCGGGATTATGTTCCGGGCTATAAGGCGGCAGAAAAAACAATTTAATTTTCTTGCTATGCTTCTCTGCCCAGGCTTTCACTTTTTTTGCATGATGCACGCGAAGATCATCAACAATCAAAAATATTTTCTGTTTTGCATTCTTTGTCAAACGACGCAAAAAAGTTAAAAAAGTATCCGCATTAAAACTGCCTTCATAAATCATAAAACGCAACTGGCCCTTATTGGTCAGCGGCGAAATCATGTTCACTGAAAACCGCTTGGCTGAGCCCAAAACCGTTGGCGTTTTACCTTTGGGTGCATAGCCTCTACCACGAGTATCGGTGTTTTTCAGGCCGGTTTCGTCTGCCCATTGGATCTCAGCTTTTTTCTCTTTAGCCCGCCATTCCTTTTGCCAAATAGGTTTGCCACCAACGATTCACTGTCTGATAAGCAATCTCAAGAATCATAGCAACTTCTCGTTGGGTTTTACCCGTCTTCAAAAGCTTGATACAAGCTCGCCTGAGTTCATATTGTCCCGGCCGTGTAAGTTTTCGTGCATCTCGTTTTTCCATCGCAACATTATATCAGAAAAATACAACCATATCACCTGGATCATTGCCGGAGTAATATGTTACTTTACCGGGGTTGCCGCCTGCCAGCCGGCTTTGAGTTGGGCGGCGAGTTTTTTAATGACGTTGGCCTGCTCTGGCCGGGCAGCGATATTTGTATTCTCCTGAGGGTCGGTTTGGTGATCGTACAGCTCGTATGCCACCATTTTTTTGGTTTTCCAGTTCATCCACGCTACATAACGGTAACGGTTTGTGCGTATCGCATAGCCCATATACTCCTGACCGTCGGGAGCCTTCCAAATGCCTTCCCGTAAGAACTGGCTGAACACGGCCTGTTTCCAGGGACGACTGGGTTGTGATATCAGCGGTACTAAACTGACGCCCTCCAGGTCAGAGGGAATGCGCAGTTGGGCCAGGTCACACAGGGTGGGGTACACATCCACAAATTCCACTAATTTGTCACATTGGATCTGTTTGCCCATGGTTTTGGGCGTGCTAATGATCAGGGGGGCCCGGGTGTCAATTTCGTAATTGGTCATTTTGCACCAACTGCCATGTTCGCCCAGTTTCCAGCCGTGGTCCCCCCAGAGTATGACAATGGTATTATCGCGAAGACCCAGGGTGTCCAGCTCTGCTAGGAGCCTCCCGACCTGGGCGTCAATATAGCTCACACACGCCAGGTAGCCATGTTTGAGGCGACGGGCCTGGGCCTGGTCAACTTGTCGCTGCTCCGGTCGGGCGATGGTCTTAAAGTCGGTATAGCCCCGTAGCTCGCGCAGGTTGTTGATGGCCATGATGGGCGAGTCCCTGGGCACAAAAGGATTGGTTGCCAGGGGGATGTCTTTGCGCTGGTACATGTCCCAATATTTTTGGGGCGCATTAAAAGGGAGGTGCGGGCGATAGTAGCCCACAGCAAAAAAGAAGGGTTTGTCCATCTTCTTGAACTCGGCCAGTTTTTTTACCGCCAGATCGGTCTGGGCTCCGTCATAGTATGCATTGTCCGGCTGGTCCACGATTTCAGTGGCGGTTGCTTTGAGATACCATTGGCCGAACTGATCAATATATTTATCCTGTTTGCCCTGAGCGGTGATTTCTTTTTTTCGTTGGTCCAGCCAGGCCACATTGCTTGAATGACGATACACTGCATCCGGATCAAAAGGAAAGCCTTTGATAAATAGCTTGGGCACACTCCAGGAGGCCTCGTCAGGAATGATATTATGATAGATTTTACCGAGACCGACCGAATGATAACCATTTTGCATGAAATACTGGGGTAATGTGACCACGTCGGGTTTTTTGAGACGCAGCTGGTCTTGAAGATCCCATACCTTGATGGTGTCCGGCCGCATACCGGTTAGCAGGCTGGCACGTGAGGGATTGCACACAGCGGATTGACAATGGGCCTGGGTAAAGGTGATGCCGTCCCGGGCCAGTTGGTCGATATGAGGGCTTTTCACATACGAGTTCCCATAACAGCCCAGTTCGGGTCGTAAATCATCAATGGCGATAAACAGGATATTAGGGCGTTTTTTCGTTGCGGCTTGAAGCGTGGCGACCTGCCCCAGGGCCATTATCCCAAGGAGAAGCATAAGCACAAAAGATACATGAGGGTTCACGGTATTATGTTTTATGGGATAGTGCTCTTTGAGACTGTGGTACAGGGCATCATTAACGCGGGGAATGGGTTTTGTCTGGCATTTTGCCTGACAGCGATTCGATAGCTCATCTAAACGATTACAAACCATAACTCAATCCTTTCGATGCTAATAATTTTGGATCAACGCCAATACCGCTGATTGATTATCGCTTAGGCGAAAAACTTCTAACGCCGGCATCTATTTTACGCCAAGCCTTCATCGAGGCAGTAAGGTTCTCTTTGGCATCCCCCTGAATGGCATAACCCTGGAGCCCGACCGGGCCGGTATATCCGATCTCTTTAAGAGTCTTTAACAGCTTGTCATTGTCGAACGCCCCCTTGTCAAGGGTTTGGATCAGCTTGTCCCAGCCCATCTTTTTAGTATCGCCGGTCTCGGCCCCGTTAATAGAAACCAGGAACAGGTACCGCAGCGATTCTTTCAGGATAGGCCGGTAATCCACATCACCCTGGATTTTCAGAAAATGGCAGAGATTGAAACTGCCGCCAACGTTTGGGCGATTCACCTGCCGGGCGATCCGCACCGAATCGGCAAAGGTCTCAACGTACATCCCCACATGCGGGTACAGGGCAATTTTCAAACCTGACTCCCGGGCCATATCGGCAATCTCACCAACGGCCTTGACGGCAGCGGCATCGCCCCGGGCCGAGCCGGGTTTATAGTTTTTACTTGTCACCGTCAGCCAAAGTATCGTCCCTTTACCCTTGAGTTGCTTGATGCACTTCTTCAAATTCCCATCATACTTCTGCTCCGCGTCAAGATTCAAATCAAGATACGTAGCGAAAATCTTAAGCCCGGCCTTTTCAAAGATCGCCGTCTGTTCCTCCAGGGCCGTACCGCGAGAGCCCATCCCATCATAGCCCAGCTCTTTGAGCGTATCGGCTCGCACCTGAGTCTGCTTATAATGACCGTTCATCATGTAGTTATCAAAAGCGAACAGCGGAAATGCCCCGGCAGCCGCCCGATAGGCCTCAAAGATATTCGCTATGCCGCTCTGGGCAACATCGCCGGCATGAACGACCACACGATACCGAAGGGTCAGCGTCTCACCCCTGGCAAAGGTCATATTCTTCCCGTTGGCAGGCCAGTACATGGGTGTCGGCGACATGAAACCGTAATCCCGGGTAAACCATTTGGATGGATACCACCGGTTGGCCGGATTCTGCAAAATGGCAAGCCCCTCGGTCATGCCATCGCGGGTCCCGGAATAATCACACCAGGGAGAAGCCACACCAAACGTACCCTTGGCATTGATTTCACCCTCGGCATTAGTCAGCTTACCACCCGATTCAACACTCAACTCCGGCCTGAGACGCGCAGAGAACAAGGAGTGATTCGTCTTCTGGATCACAATATCGGTCAGGGGAATAAGCGTCACCTCAAAATCAATGAACCGTAGCTCATCACTCGGCGCAGAGATCGTCACACGCCTTCTGTCACGCATGACCGGCTCTTTACCGGGCTGCTTCCAGAGGCAGGTATCCGTAAAAACAATCTTCTCACCCGAGGCCATTTCAATTTCAGGGCCCTGCGAGAGAATCTGGCCGCGATCATTAACATCCTGCCAGTAGTTGCCGCCATTGACCCGGTCGCAGCCAAAGAAAAGGGAGTTGTGATGCGGGTAGGGCTCGGTGGATTCAACCGTCACAGATTGACCGGAGACCGGCCCGACGACCGGCCAGAAATAAGGCCGCTTATGACGGGCAGCAAACTTGTAATTGGTAAAAAGTTTCCCGTCAATTTTCACAACGACACGGTCCCCTTCAATTTCAGCAGAAATCTCCCGGGCCATACCTTCTCCTGTCAAAAAAACACACAGCAGAAGGCCTGCAACAATCGTCATACCCATCCTGTTTTTCTTGTCCATTCGACTCTCCATATGTTTTAGTTATCAGATTGGACATACGCGTCCTGAACGCACACCCCTGGTTGGGTCCGGGCTTTCTGATCTTCAAGTTTCATCATATCGAACCTCGGTCGCTGCTCCAGCTTTTTCTGTAACGCGTCAAACCGGGCCATGATCTTCCTGTAATCGGGGTCATGGGTGTCCTGGAAAACAGCCTGGCCGCATTTTTCACTGCCGCCGGCACTCTTGGCAAGCGGGGCCATCAGGAAATTATTCCACTGCGGGTTATCAAGTCGAATATAAAAATTATCTTTCTGCTTAAACACCCAGTTCTCATCCTGGCCGGAATTTTCATGGCACGAGGCACAGCGACGCGAGGCGACCTCTTTGATCAACCCGGTGAAATCGTTGGGCAGCTGACGGCGACAGCCCCGAAGCGCCATATAATTTGAATCACTGGTGCCATAATAAGGGCAATTTAAATCGATCCAGGCGTATATACGAGCTTTTTCACTATGCGACATATCAAGGCGAGGTTTCCCGTCTTTGTCCGGGTGGCCGCTGTCGACCACATTGGCAAGAAGCGACGCCTTGGCCCCCCATCGCCCCGGAGCGATCTGGCGAATATTGCCCTCCTGACCATTGTGACTGGAGATCCAGGACGTATATTTGCTGTACTTAAACTCGCCGGATATCCAGCCGTCCATCCACTTGTCCTGGACAGAAGTGCCTTTACGAGCGAGGTTCTCGTACGAGACATTAAAAAAGTCCGTCTTATCGCCGGTCAACTCCAGACCCGCCGACGGGTCGTCATGACCGTGACACGTGACACAATGCTTATCGAGTACCGGCTGAACGAGGTGCGGATAGCTGAAGCCATGGACGCCCCACTCCGGCTTCTCAAGCTCCTGGGTCTTGCGTATCATCGCGTCGGGCCGGTGCATTGACTTATCGGTCGTCTTGGCCATCGCGTAATTACGGTCGGCATGACAACCAATACACGACTGGACCTCCCCGGGCATCAGATGCGTAAACGTTCTCATCCGCTGGACCGCCATGCCCTTTTCATCGAGCGGCAAAAAATAGATCGGCTTCTGCGCCGGCACCTTGAAATTCGCCGACCCATCCGGAAAAACCGTTGCGTACCCCCAGATTTTTTTCGGTGCGTAAGTCGCCCCGCAACTGACCACGGGAAACTGAAAACCAAATGCCCGCAAGTCCGGGTTGACACCCACAGGTTTCTCGATCTCCTGAACAATGGCAAGTCGTTTAATACTCCCCCGCGCCACCGAATCGCCCAGCCCGTTGTAAACATCCTGCATGATGATCGTCGCCCAGTGCCCATCATCCGCTCGAAGACCCGGATTGACACTGGAGGCGATAAGTTTTTCATGTTTTCGCGACCGGATCGGCTGTGGATTGTAAAATCCACCCTCTCTCCCCGCTTCGATCAGCGTCTCACAAAAATCGCCGTCATAATCTCTAAGCTGGATCCGGCCTTCCTTGGAGACAAGATAAAACCTCCCGTCGATAGGATAAGGATTAAGATAAGGCCCGCGAATACTGTTGCCGTCACCGGCATCCACCCGGCCGATAGTGATCTCCGGGGTCAGATTGACGATCGCCTCCTGGACATTGCCCCCCTTGGAAGGATCAATGATCCCTATCGCCCCCCGGCATGGCCCATTGTGCGATGTCAGCACACACAGGATCTTGCCCTTGCTCCCCGGTATCTCGCGAGCGTCCATAAACGTCGCCGGAGCCATTGAACGATTCCCGAAAAGCCCCTCCAGCATGGTCCCGTCTGGATTGATCGTCCATAAACTCTGTATCGGAATCGCCGGCCTGTCCACATATTCCCATCGCGAAAATATAACCTTGCCGCTAGCCAGCACCGCGGGCGTAAAATCGTTCAGATAGTTCGAACTTATCCGACGCTGATCACCCCCCTGGCTGTTACACCGCCATAGTATCGGCGTGGTCGTCTGCCAGCAGTATGCAAAGGCAGGCTTCCGGTCGGACAAAAATACGATCCCGCCATCGGGCAGAAAACTCGCGTTAAAGTTATTCGACGCATCCTCGGTCAACTGCTTAAGCCCGCTCCCGTCACTACCGATCGTATAAAGCTGAAAGTGCCCGGCCATGGTCTTCTTCCAACTGAAAAGAATCGTCCGACCATCGTAATGAAGATTCGCGTCGAGGATCTCCCCATCGGGCGAATCAAGTATCTTTTTCATCGCCACGTTACCACCGGAAACATCAACCACCCACAATCCCCCGCCCGGCACTAAACCTTCCTGGTGATAGGTGTAAACATGCGTCGAATTTACCGGATGACGCTGAACGACCAGAAACGTCTTAAAACCAAATTCACCCGCCGCCAGCCGACCGAGCAGTTCGGCACTAAGTGCCACAGGCGCGTTGAGGTAATTCTCCAGCTGCTCATTCGAAAGCGACTGAGAAAATATCCCTATCTCCGATGCCCCGGGATTAGACCCGCCAAAGTTAGAGGGAAATACAAGCCGGATCTTCCTGGCCCGTACCTTGTGACCCAGGTCGATAACCTGCCCCTGCTTCCCCTTTTTAAGCTCAACGCTTGCTATCGCCTCAGCGGCATCGTCAACATAAACCTTACACGAGCTGAAGTTCTCAACATCTTGAAATGCCGTCCGCCCCCAATAAACAATCGAAGCGACCTCTACCGCCGCCTGCCACTGAAAGGAAATCCACGCGCCTTGGGCGACCTCTTGCGGTAAACACCACGCCTGCCTCTCATCACCGCCGCCACCGGCACTGGGGATCTTGCCGTCTGCAACATATTTTGCCTCGTAACCATCACTATAACAACCACTGGCACTTATAACCGATTTTGAGGCCAGATTCTTGACACCCGCCGCCGCTGTCGTTGCTAAAAGAGCAATAACCAAAATAAATAACTGTCTCATATCTATCCTTTCCAAGAGAATATGACGCCTGCGTTACATTTTTTTTTCTACAATCAAAGCAATATTATTGGCATGGACAATAGCTTTCCGTCGTTCAGGTTTTCCGCCCGCTGCTTTGATGATCAACATCTTATTGAGATCATTGGAGGAGGCATCGCAAACCCCCTTGGCGATATTTCCGATCTCTACCACCTCCCCCGCCTTAAAATCGCCTTCAATGCCCACGATCCCGGCCGCCAGAAGGCTTCGCCGGTTTTTGATCGCCTGGATGGCCCCTTCGTCAATTTTGAGCTGCCCCTGGCTGAGGCTGTTCAATATCCACCGTTTGCGGTTACTTAGGCGCCGTTTGGGCATGAATAGTGTGCCAATTTTTTCCCCATTGGTTATCGCCAGGATCACATCCTTTTGCCGCCCATCCGCCAGCACCACCCGGCAGCCCGCATCGGCAGCTAAACGAATCGCCGCGATCTTACTCTTCATCCCCCCGGTCCCCAGGTGCGAGCCGGCCTTCCCCGCCATCGCCTCAATCTCATCCGTAATGCCATAGACCACATCCACCAGCCGGGCACTCATATTCTTTCGCGGATTTTCTTCAAAAAGCCCCGCCACATCGGTCAGCATGATCAACAGCTCAGCATCGATCTTCGAGGCCACCAGCACCGAGAGCCTGTCATTATCACCAAATGCCAGCCCGATCTCCTCGATCGACACGCAGTCATTTTCATTCACGATCGGTACAATCTTCATCGCCAGCATCGTCTCAACGGCATTCTTGAGATTGACATAATACTTCCGATGGCTCAAGATCATATCGGTCAACAGCACCTGCCCGGCCTGCTGATCATATTGCTTAAAAGCCATCTGATAGGCATGCATCAAAATCCCCTGGCCCACCGCCGCCAACGCCTGCCGCTGTTTGACACTCGTGACCTTGTGACCAATGCCCAGGGCACCCGCCCCCATCCCGATCGCCCCGGAGGTCACTAAAATCACCTGCCGGCCCTGCTGCACCAGGCTGGATATCTGCCGGGCAATGTCACCCAATAATACGGTGTCCACCATCCCATCCTTACTGAGAACATTGGTGCCCACTTTGATGACGATTCGTTTGACTTTGCTAAAATCACGCATGTTTTATTATGACTCCCACGTCGTAAATCACTTTGATCTTTTAAAACAGCCTTCAAGATGCGAAAAAGTGGCTTCAAAAATAGTGATGACGTCAGCGTCTATTATACCAACTTCTCAGACCACTTCCAGTCTGTATTTCCGCAATTGGTGACGATATCCACGGCTATCGCCCACAAATCTATCCACCTCGGCCCAGAATTTCCGACTATGATCCTTCACCTTCGTATGTACCAGCTCATGGAGAAGCACATAATCGATCAAATCCGCCGGTAATCGCATCAGGTTCATATTCAGACTGATATTATTTTGCGCTGAACAGCTGCCCCAGCGGGTCTTCTGATTGCGAATGGTCACTTTTCCATACTGAAAACCGTGTTGCCGGGCTAATGCCCCCAGCCGTTTTGTCAAAAACGCCCGGGCCGTCTCCCGATCAATGACCGGACGGTTGGCCAGGGCATCACGATGCGACTCTTCGTAATGCCGGGCCTTGCGCTGCTGATATTTCACCCATTCAAGTTGCGATGCCAGAAAGTGTTCCGCCTGGCCAAACGCCACCCCTTTGGGCACCGCCACACGCACCGGCTTAAACGGACGAACCGAGATATTGACCCGCCTGGCCCGTGAACTCCGCTCAAACAGAACCTCGCCCACTTCTGAAATCGTTTTAATCTTTGATTGCATCATCTTTTTTAGACGCCAAACTTCACGCCAGCACCCTAAGTATTTTTGGAGCCCATTTTCTGCATCTTAAAGAACGATATCGCGCCAAAATTGACTTTTGGCGTGGACATCAAACTTATTTTTTTAAACTATTGCTAATATTTCTTGATTCTACATCATTTATGAATAATAATCCATCATAGATGTGGCATCATTTCATGATCTGATATAAAACCAGCAACAACTCCAATGCGGTGCCGGCATCAACAGCATTGTATTACTATGATTTTGTCTTTTAATCAGCGTTTTACGCGTCAATATTGACTTTTGACGTGAGAATCATCTTTAACAAGAAGGAATATTTCATGAAAAAAACACTGCCCTGTATGGTGATGGCACTCATCGCCCTGGTAATGCTCAATGGTTGCGGCCCGTCAAAGAAACTGCCCATTTCGGAACAACGCCAACTTATTAATGAGATGGAAAACGAAACGATCAGACGCCTGCATCGCGAGTCACCCGAAACGAAAACCGAGATCAGGACCGCCGCGGGATACGCCGTTTTCAGGAATGCCAATGTCAATTTGCTCTTTGCCAGCGCCGGAGGCGGCTATGGTGTCGCGGTGGATAACGCCACGGGCAAGCGAACCTATATGAAAATGACCCTGGGCGGGTTTGGACTGGGACTGGGCGTCAAAGATTATCGCGTGGTCATGGTCTTTCGATATAAAAACACCCTCGAGACGTTTATCGAAAAAGGCTGGGATGTCGGCGTACATGCCGATGCGGCAGCCAAGGCCGGTGAATCCGGTGCCGAGGTCAGCGGAGAAGGCGATTTCAGGTCAAATATTCATGTATACTCCATGACCGAATCGGGCCTGGCACTTCAGGCGACCATTGCCGGGACCAAATACTGGAAAAATGACGAACTGAACTGATCTCGAACGTCACCGGTCAATATTGACGACAAAAAACATCGATTAAAAGCCAGAATTAACACTTCGCAATACTTTTGACGATTTCGTCAACATTGACCGGTGACACACCCCTGATCGATACCGCAACTTTACAGGGTCAAAAACAGGGCCATTGCAATCCCCTCATTGGGTCGATATAATCAGAAGCCAACGAATGGCAGGTTATGCTGACAAGGCCTGGGCCTTCCATTTTTTTTCGTCTTTAAAGACCGATCTCGCTCCAACCATTGACTTTTGACATGGCCATCCAAGAACAATATGGCACGACAAGCAGTACAGAACATAGTTGACACCCGCGTCATATTGAAGCGCCTCAAATAGAACGCCCTTTAAAACCCAGGTCATCGGCAGGTGGAAACTTGCGTTGAACGGGCCATCGGGCAGGAGAACCATAATGCCGAATCGAAATCGCTTATATATCAATATAATCGTCATGTGTGCCGTTTTAACGGCGATTAACCTTGTTTTTGCCAAAAGTGCCGACCTGTTCGACCCCCTCCTGGACGTCGCCGACCTGGTCCAAAAGCAATATGTCACCGAAGTGAAAGAAGAAGACATGGTCTCCGGTGCCATTAATGGGATGCTCCATGAACTGGACCCGTACAGTGAGTATATTCCCGCGGTCGACCTGGCCAAATTTGAAAAACAGCTCCACGGCGACTATGAAGGGATCGGCATCGGCGTTGATATGCAGGATGGCCGACTTGTTGTCATCAGCCCGTTTGAAGGGTCGCCCGCCCATAAGGCAGGAATGAGATCCGGCGATATCATTATCGAAGTTGATGGGCAATCGACCAAGGGTTGGAGTATCACCAAAGCCACTGATCATCTCACCGGAAAGGCCAATACCCAGGTGGTCGTCAAGGTGATGCATAAAGAGGGGACCGAGGAAACCCTGAGCATTACCCGACAGAAGATTCACATTCCGTCCACACGCGGCTGGCGACATAATACCGTTGATGGCCACTGGGATTACATGCTCGACGAGGAATCGAAGATCGGCTATATTCGTGTCTCTCAATTTGTCTCCGATACCGTTAAAGAATTCGATACCGTGGTCAAATCACTTCAGGAAAAGCAGATGAAGGCCCTGATCCTCGACCTTCGCAGTAACCCCGGTGGATTACTCGATGCGGCCGTCGAAATGGTCGACCACCTGGTCAGCCAGGGCACGATCGTCTCCACCCGGGGGGCTCATTCTAAAGAGAAAAAGTGGGAGGCGAAAGCCGAGGGAACCTTTCCTCATTTCCACCTGGTCGTCCTGGTCGACCAATACAGCGCCAGCGCCTCCGAGGTCGTCTCCGGGGCACTCAAGGATCATAATCGGGCGGTCATCGTCGGAAAACGCACCTGGGGAAAGGGCTCGGTCCAGAAGGTCATCCGACTGAACAGCTCCGGCGACACCGTTAAACTCACCACCGACCATTACTATCTGCCCGGCGGACGGTGTGTGCATAAACTGCCCGGTGCCGAGACTTGGGGTGTTGAACCGGATATTATCCAATCCCTGGACATGAAAAAACTGGACGCCCTCCAGGAACTGATGGGAAAACTGCTCGACACCGTCGAAATTGACAAAAAGGTCACCCCCGAGCAAGCCAGAGAAAAAGATCTTCTACTCAGCCAGCAGCAAGCCCAATCGCTCTTCTCCCTCGACGACCAGCTCGACCAGGCCGTGAAGCAATGCAAAGGCCAACTCCGAACACGCCCGGGACTCGAATCCATTACCGAAATGGTCGCGGAGTAACGATGAATAAAACAGCATATGTTATCGCCGGACCTAACGGGGCGGGTAAAACCACGTTTGCCTTGCAATATCTAAAAGATATTACTGGTTGTGATAATTTCATCAATGCGGACATGCTTGCCTATGGCTTAAATCCGATAAACCAGTATAATGCGCAACTGCAAGCCGGTAAATTGTTTTTGATGGAATTAGAAAATCATATTACAAAAGGCGACAGCTTTGCTTTTGAAACAACGCTTTCAGGCCGAATTTATATAAAATTACTTAAACGTTTACGAGAAGAAAACTGGCGAATTGTTATGTTCTTTTTGTGGATACCCGGACCTGATTATTCTTTCCAACGGGTCAAAGAACGAGTTCGGCAGGGTGGGCACGATATTCCCGAGAAGATAATACGCCGGAGATATCCACGACTGATCAAGAACTTCAAAGAGATTTATTACCATTTATGTGATGAAATATTCTGCTACGATAATTCAGGTATGACCCCTAAAAGAATATTCTATAAAAATATAAATAATGAAACTGAAGTTGAAAATCAGCTAATATTTAACAAAATCATAGGACAATAATGATGGATGAACAGACCAGAAAAACAGCATTACAGGCAGAAATATCCCTCAAAAAAGCAGTTCATAACGAAATCCGAAAGAAAGCCATGCTCGGCCAGTATGCCATCATTGACCGTAATGGAAGACCAGCCCGGGTCAAAGCCTCTGAATTAGTAAAAGAATTAGACCAGCGTTCACAATAAAAATAGCATCGCCACAGGCGACACGTCCACTTTTCACGCATACTACCCCTTAACCGCTCCGGGGTCTGCCGGGGCTTCAAAGCGGATCACGAAATCCTCTTGCTCGGTGGTCAGGCTGTTGACACCGCCAAACGCGGCAGCGCACATGCGGGCGAATATAGACATCTCGGCGGTCGCCTGCGCCGTCGCAACCGTTCGCTCACTACCGGCGGTAAAAAGCCCCACATCTTTGACGACAAATGCCAGGGCGTGTTTGTACCCTTTTCCCATTCGGGCACGCATTTTATTTTCGATCGCCGCGGCGGTTGCCTCTTCGATCCACAGGGCCGGACCATTGGCATAAGTCACTTCCTGCGGGGCCAGCGAGCCGGTATCCAATAAGTCAGGCGCGTCGCTGCGCTCCATTAAGGCCCTAATAGTGGCCGGGCAGCTGTAGCAGATCAGGTAAGATTGTCCGGTAACACCCCTCAATGCCGCAGCGATAGCCTCGGTGACTTGATCGATTTCCCCCGGACAGGGTGATATCTCGCGTGACGGCTCAAATGTCGGCAGGTGACCTTCACACCGGTCCACCACATAACGCACCAGACGTAAAATATCATCAGCATTATCCGAAGCGGTAAACAGCCCATGCTTCTCCAGAAAAATGATCGAAGGGTCGCGATGATGCGTCGCGTGATAATGTTCAACCACCTGGGCCATTTTTCGACCACACAAAAAACCCGGGTCTTCATAGTCCACCCAGAGTATCGGATCGTGTTCATCGGCAAAAAGTTTCTCCAGAACCGCCCGGCCATCCCGGGCATTGACATAGGCACTGATCACCCGCGGATGCAGATGGACCACATAAGTTTGCCCCAGCAAGGCATGCAGATGCGCTTCAATGGAGGGCCTGACCCCACCTGGCCGGTCGTCATCGCAGGCGCCCAGCAACCGCCCTACCACCTGGGCCTCCCGTTCGGCCACATCGAGAGCTTCCAGCGAATCATCCCGAACAACCGCCAGAACCTTATCCACCCGGAGCCGTCGCCATCCCTTTTGAGCACTCATGTCTTTCAGCGAAGTGCCGCTGGCCTTGATATACATATACACACCATCAGCCGTCTTGACAGAAGTATTCCCACCCCCCCCCTGAACCAGGTCAGGATCGCTGCCGGTTACCTGTGAAATGCGAATCAGATCAGCCAGCACATTATCCATAGTCATTGTTTTTTCATTCATGCCAAGAATATATCATTAATTGACGCCACCGTCATAAGTATTTTTGATGCCCATTTTCCACATCTTAATGGGTGATTTCAAAGAAGCCCCCCTTTTTGACGCAACCCTCATCTAAAAAATCACTAAAGTCCCTGATAACCCCATCCCTAAAAGGCAGGCCCAGCAATCGCCGGTAATTTTATTTGTAAAAATCACCTTTAGGCGTTAGAGTTACACCCTGACTTAAAAATATAAGTGGTGCCAATGTCATCAATATTATGATTCCATAATTCTGACTCTTAATCGACGTTTTTAGCGTCAATATGGACTTTGAACATGATCACCATAAGTAGCCGGGGGCGGATGAGTACTAAGAGATGCCAAGTTTTAATTATAAAGCGATTAGCCGAAGTGGGATAGCCGTTCAAGGCCAGATTGAAGCGGAATCGGCGGAAGCTGCCCGCTCACTTCTGTCAGACCAGGGGCGGTTCGTCGATGAAATCACCCCAACGGCCCCTGTCG
>JAIPFO010000020.1 GCA_021736565.1 Phycisphaerae bacterium
ATCCAACTATTGCGAGAGGAGGGCGTATACAAACGGCGGAAGAACCCGATTTTGCACTTCGGCGGCATACACGCCACCCTGCGAGAGCAGCGCAGCCATGCGATTGCGTGGTGATGGGGCAAATTTGAGGCGGTGAAGTTGGGATTCTGATGGGGCGTGCAGAGAATTTCTGCGCGGCGGTTAGCCAGCTCATGCAAATTTGATTTTCGGGCAGGGAATATCTGTAGAAAAGAGGCGAGTCGTCGGTTTTTCAGGGCAGGAAAGATAATTTTTGGTCCAATCTCTCAAAATATCGTCAGATGAAAGCAAGAATTATTATCACCCTCTAAAACGTCACTGTCCCTTTTAGTATCCTGTCCCTTTTAGTATCTTCCCTACTTCCCCATATAAGGGACTGTTTCAATTAAAATAGTGAGATTTTTGGGCTCGTTAAAGAACACTGTTATATGTTTTTTAGCTGGAATATGGATGGTATACATATATACCTTGTCACCTTTACATTGAGATAAATAATTTAATTTTTTTATTACAGTTTTTTCAAGCTCTTCATCTTTGGCATATTGTGCCGAGACAAGGTGAGATTCCCATGAAAATTTAAGATCTTTTATTAACGCCACATCATATATCATCTCATATTCTTTAGATAAATCTTCCATAGTTCTATTGCATGATGTAATTATATCAGCTACTACTTTTGGTAAATCCATTTTTATGGTCCTTTATGAATTTCAGCTTTTACAGTCCCTTCAATGAGGATCGGAATAATTTAGTATCTTTTATTTGAGCAATACCTTGCATTGTTGCAATATATCTTCCCATTTGCTTTTCATAACAATCAATATATATTAGATATTTTTGCTTACACGCCCCACATATTTTTTGACCAATGCAAGGGTTTCTGCTGTAATGTGATTTAAAAAAAACTGTTTCATTTATTATTTCAACATCAATAAATTTATAATGATCTTTGATTATATTCAGTTCTAAGGAATTAAACACATTTTTTATTTCTTTTCTGAACGTATTTGTGAAATCCCATATTTCAATTTTTAATGGATTATCACAACAGATACATTTGAATTTATAGTATCCAAGTTGTTCTTCGGGCTGGGAATGTCTGTAGAAAAAGGGCGAGGCGTCGGTTTTTCAGGTCATGAAAGATAAGTTTTGCCCATATCTCGCAAAACACCGTCAGATGAAAGCGAGAAATATATCACCCTTTTTAAATGTCACTGTCCCTTTTAGTACCCTGCAAATTTTATTTTCGAGTGGGGAATATCTGTAAAAACGGGGCGAGTCGTCGGTTTTTCAGGGCAGGAAAGATAAGTTTTGGTCCAATCTCTCAAAATATCGTCAGATGAAAGCAAGAATTATTATCACCTTCTAAAACGTCACTGTCCCTTTTAGTATCACAACACCTAACTGCTTTACTGGCAATATGTTACGAGAATTGCATAAAATCACTAGATATGCAGTGTCCCTTTCTCAATCCTTTCTCAATCATAATATTAAGATCCTTAGTAAGCGTAACCGTAGCAGAACCGGAGATGAACTTGGCGTTCTCTATGGGCGTACCATCTACGAGAGTTGTTGTCTTGCCTTTAAAATGGAGTGTCACCTGTAGTGTCACCTGTAGTGTCTGCTATAATTTGTCAAAGAGCAAATATTGGGCCGAACAGGATTGCCCCAGGGATCTTTAATTTTCCCCGCCGGGATCGCCATCCCTTTGTTCGCCGACTTCTTGGGTACTATTGCATCGTCCGACTCCTCGGCAGCCTGCTCCATGGGATTACGGATGTTATCCTTGCCCATGTTCTCCGGCGAATTGCCGGAAACTGCCGAGGTCTCCCGATTCTCGCGCAGAGAGCGTCCACACATGCCAGGTTCTACGACTCCGCCGAATCCAGAAGCGGCCCGCGTTTTGTCGCCGCTTTTGATATTGCCTTCCCCTGACGGTAACCTGGTCGGCATTCGGATTGAAGTGATTTCGGAGCTCCATAGCCCGCCTGTGCTTTCCCCTGTCAACGCTTCCCCACGCCCTCGCGGGCCGTCGAGGCATGACTCGGGGCCAAAGTGATGCGCGTCATTTTCTTTGTAAGACTCTTTCATTCTCTACTCTCTGCCGATTTTAATCGGCGCTTTCTACCGGATCCCTTTATTTATCCCCTCACCCACAGTAATATACAAGCTGTTGAATTAATTCAGCATCAACATCTTCGACTTCTTTTGAACCAACAGAATTTAACTTATGCAAAATATGTCTAACAGGAGGCCATTCACTAGTATTTACAATATTAGTTAATTCCTTTTTATTGATTTCATTATTTACATATTTCTCTATTAAATAAATTAGATTTTCTTTTACTTCATAATGTTCCATGATTACTCCGGTAATAATAATACTTCTTCAAACGTAACATTAACCTTGTTTATAGGAAGATATTGCGGATGTCCTCCTATGCCATATTCCGGATAATAGCGGGTAAATGGTTCAAGGTATCTTCCAATGTCTTGATTTTCAAGCGGTATTTTTATGAAAGCGTTACCTTCTTTAGTTATTAGTTGTAAAGTGTCAAATTTCCCAACTAATCGAGCATCGCTCCAAGAATATGGATTTCCTTTTTCATAAAATATTTGTAATCCATCTCTAGCTGATGAACCAGTTGGAAACTTAGATGTAGAAAAATAACTTAATGGTGCTTCCATATTTTGTGATGTTACTTGAAAATATTTTGAATCCATATATCTGTATCCTGTAGCTGGGACAAGAGTTCCATCAGGCGTTGCATAAAAGGTAATTTTAGTGTTTTTTGATGCTGTTGTCAACGTATTAGCCATTCCTGTGGAATTTAAGGCTATTGAAACATTTGGTTTGACGTAGCATGAATTAACCATAAAACTATCATATTTACCTGACTTTATTCCAATTGAGCCAATATCCTGGCCAACATAAGTAACCGTATTCTCAAAAATATCATATTTTGTCGGCCTAAGCTTTATCCTTCTTGTTGCTCGCATTCCACTTACTGTTCGTCTGCCGGCTGAAAGCCCCTCAAATGCGAGCGGAGCACATTCAAGTAATAAATCGATTCCTGCTTCTCTTGGGTCGGCATAAAATCCTGCTGCAGTTTCTCCTGTGTATAGTCTCATGCCTGAATCAAGATATGGTACTTGGCGAGCTCCATCATCAATCCCCATAAGACTTAGAGGAGAGGGATTTTTCTCAACTGGAGCTAAACGGAGTGTTGAAGCTATAATACGACCACCAACTCGACCTCCAAAACCACCTTTAGGTGGTTGCCATTCCCAATTTGCTGTTAAACCACTGTCATCTTTAGTTTTTTTAGCTTTTCCTCCAACTTCATATTCAAAAAGACTACCAAAGAAATCAGCAAATAATGAATCACCCCAGGCACTGCCAAAACAACCAGTATCATCCAATCCGTACTTATCCACCCCATTAACACCCATATAGGCGGCGTAGAGGTTCAGGCCGTCTTTGTATCCTGCGGGATCTTCTGAGAGCCATCGGGCGTGGATGGGGTCGTAGTCTCTGAAATGGGTGTGGTAGTGGCCGGTGAAGGGGTCGCGGTACATGCCGCACCAGCCGAATGGGATGTATTGGGAACGGCCGAGGTTGTAGCCGGAACCATCATCACGGGTGTTTTCGCCCCCACTGCCGCTAAAGGATTTGCACAGACCGGTACTGTTATAGTAGAGCTTTTCGATGATCTGGCCGTAGGTGGCGTTGCCGGATTTCCCGTCGATAACGCCCATCAGGGTGCCGCGTTCGTCGGTGAGCGGGATATAGACGTTGGCCGGGGTGGTCGCTCCGAAATATTCCTCGATCATGGCCAGTTTGTTGATGCCTTCTTCGTAATAATAACGGCGAATGAGCTTGCCGGCCAATGTCGCATGGTCATAATAGCGTTCTTCGATCAGCTTAACGCCGTCATAGACCATCTGCTTGCTGTGATATTTAAGGGGTCAGGAACCTATATTATTTCCAATCCCCTTCAATTTACATGCGCCGGCACCGTTGGCTTCCGCTGATATTTAAGGGGTCAGGAACCTTTTGTATTTCCAGCCCCTTCAATTCACATGCACCTTCACCGTCGGCTTCCGCTGGTCGAAATTCTTCACCTGGTGCAAAAAGGCCTCCAGTCGCGTCTGCAGTGTGGGGTCTTGCTGGCCGTCGTAGCTGATGTTGGCAATCGGCAACCCGCCCAGGTCGATCGATAACTGACGCGAGACCGCGCCCACCACCGTTGAGGGCATGCAGGTAAAGGGCATGACGTTCACCACGCCCGCCGAACCGTGATGCGCCGATTCAACGATCTTGCCGATACTGAGAATCGCTTCCCCTTCAAACGATTCATGCATGTACGGTTTGGCGCAATCGATCACCTCGTTAATGTCACCCTCGGCCAGGGTTCCAAAGTAGCGCTCCAGCGGTCGGGCCAGCTTATCTTCGATTCGGTGCTGTGCATAATTCTTGATGTAGTTCTGGAGGAACTGGCTGGCATTTCGCCCGCGTAGCGACATCTGTCGACGGGTCAGATTGGTATAATAAAGCCATTCGTCAAATCCCGCCAGGGCCACCTCGGCCCCCAGCTGCTCCAGCTGCAAAATCACATTATTATTGGCAATCCGATGGCTGCGAACATACATCTCGCCCACCACCGTGACGATCGGCCGGGGGGTCGACTTGTCAATTTCAACATGATTAAAATCTTCGGCCAGCTCGCCCATCAGGCCGATCAGGGTCTTTTCACTGACCCCCTGTTCTATCGCCTTTTCAATTCGCCTCAGACTCTTCTGATAGACACGATCCGCCGAGCCGGGCTCTACTTCGTAAGGCCGGATCTTGTGAAGAACCTTGAGGCACAGGTCCATCGCCGCGATCCCGTTAAAGGCCAGACGGGTAGGATCTTTTTTGAACCGGCGGAACCCTTCATAAAAATTACTGTCCTGGTTGGGTGAAACCACGGGAACCGTATTCGGCAGTCCCATCTGTTTGATCACCAGTCGCTGGGTGCAATTATATTGACCGAAACGACAGGGGCCGCTACTGCCCGGCATAAAGAACGCGATCTTCTCCGGGTCGGCGTCTTTTTCCGCCAGTTTTTTGAGCATGTCGCCGGTGGTAATGATGCAGGGCAGGCATTCCTTACCGGTGGTATATTTGCGGCCCCATCGGAACGTCTCATCGTCTGCAATGGGCATCACCTCGGCCTCCTGGCCGCAATGACGAAACGCCGCCGCCACCGCATAGGACGGATCGCCCATCCAGGGAATGTAGATCTTTCGACCGGAACAATCACCCCATTCACGCGACCAGGGACTGTTGGCGGGCTGCTGGGCCAATTCAGAATAGTCGATCGGGTTCTCGTCCTGATGACCCTCTACCGCTTTGAGCGATTCCAGATAGGCTTCCAGTCGGGTGATCACACCGGCATCGGCACTGTGCTCGTCGATCTCGATCACCAGCGACGGCTTGCGGTATTCGGTACCGTCCGGGGCCGTGCGAATCAGCAGCTCCTTAAACAAGGTAATGATAAAACTATCCGGGCCGCAACTGAAATTACTGATATAGATCGCGTTAAGCCGGGGATCGTCCCGTATGATATGGGCGGCGCGAAGAATGTTCTGGCCATATTTCCAGTACATGCCCACTTGCAGCTCCGGTTCGATAACATTGGCCTCCGACAGGTCCAGAAAATCGATCGGGATCGGCAGAATGTTCAGCTTTCGCAGTTTCCGCGGCATATCCAGACTGATCCCGGAATCGCAGCCGTTGTAGGGACGCGAGACGATCACACAGGCCTTCTGGCCGGGCGTCAGCGAGGCCAGTACTTCCTTCCCGCGGTCGCGGCAGGCCTGTTCGAACGCCCGCTGAGCTGCCAGCCCAACATCAATCGCGCGATGGATCTGGCCCTTGGAAACTTTAAGATGTGCCATGAGCGGATAAAGCGTTTTCCGCAACCCCTTGAGTCCCTCCTGGAAACGAATGTGCGTGTCCAGGATATGATTTTTCTCCCCCGTGAAGTCGATCCCTCTGGCTTGAAGGGCAACCCGAACCTGGTAGGGAATGGTCTGAACATAGGGGCATAAATGGTTATGTTTATTTTCTTTGTAATTGGCGCCCATGGATACAATACTGGGCAGCCAGATGAAATCCACTTCCTTTTTGACGAGCTCCAACACATGGCCATGGGCAACCTTCACCGGGAAACACGGCTGCGAAAGAACCGCCTCAACCCCCTCCTGGATGACCGACTTGGTCGACCGGCCCGAATGCACGACCTCAAACCCCAGCTCGTCAAAGAATGTCCCCCATAATGGCAGCAGCTGATAATTGCTCAGTGCCAGCGGAATCCCTACCGTCCGACGCTCCGGCCCGGAGGCCGCTTTCTCATGGCGTTCGTTCACATGTTTAGCATCACAACGGCCATATTCTTCCAGCATCTTCTGACGCTGAGCGAACAGGTTGGGTATATCCTTGTCCTGTTTAGTATCCTTCTTTATGTTATAGCGATCACAGCGAGACCCGTAATAAAGCGACTCCCCGCCCTTGATCGTCACTTCCTTGATCTCGCAATTGGTCGAACAGTGCTCACAGACGAACGAACGAATTTTATATTCCAATTGCGACAGGTCAAACCCTCTAAACGTACTTTTTACCGGCTGGCCGACCTCCTGGGCCAGTTGGGTCATATGACGCCGGGCCAACTCTGCCGCTCCAAGGGCCCCGGTCACTTCATGATGATCCGGCACCTGGATACGCTTACCGGTCACCGCTTCAAAGGCCGAGACCACCCCGCGATTAAACGCCGTACCCCCCTGGAAGAAAACCCGCTGGCCGATCTTGCGATGGCCCACCACACGGTTAATATAGTTCGTGACGATCGAATAACACAGCCCCGCGGTCAGGTCCGGCCGCTCGGCGCCCTGCTGCTGATAGCTTAACAGGTCCGATTCCATAAAGACCGTACACCGCTCGCCCAGTCGGATCGGCGCGTCAGACTTAAACGCCTCGGCGGCGAATTCCTTTTTGATACTCATCCCCAACCGCTCTGCCTGCTCTTCCAGAAAGCTCCCCGTCCCGGCAGCGCAGGCATGGTTCATTTCAAAATCAACCACCACGCCATCTTCCAGTGAAATATATTTACTATCCTGCCCCCCGATCTCAAAAATCGTATCGACCGTCGGGTCAACGATCGCCGCCCCGGTGGCCTGAGCGGTAATTTCATTGATCACCAGGTCCGCCCCAACAAAATCACCGGTCAGGTAACGCCCTGAACCCGTGGTGGCAACACCGCAGATCTCCACAACATCCTTCACCTCATCGACCATGGCTAATCCATTACGCACCGCTTCCAACGGCCGACTCGCGGTCATCAGGTACGCTTTGCTCAACACCCGCTTCTGGTCATCCATCACCACAACATTCGTGCTGATCGACCCAACATCAATACCGAGAAAGGCACGGATCTTCTGCCCTGACGCACGGGCATTCTCGATAATCTCCGAATGGACCGCACTTTCCGGGGCAGGGTTACTCGGCGAACTTAGCGGTTTAAGACGGTGCCCAATGACCTGGCTGGAGTGGATGTACTCATCCAGTTTGGCCAGGAGAACGCGCGGTTCCTGAAGGCTGCCCGTGCCGGCTCCTTGACGCATCTGGGCTAAAACCGCACCAATGGCCCCGGTGATGGCGTGTTCTTCCGGGACGATGAGCTCGCCGCGGCTAAGGTCAAAGATATTTTCCAACGCCTGGATCACACCGGCATTGCTGGCGACCCCACCGCAAAAGGCGATCGGCTTGGTCACATCTTTGCCCTGGCATAAGGTACTTTTGAGGTTCCGGGCCAGTCCCAGGCATAATCCCGCTACAATATCATAAACCGGCGTGGCCTGCTGTTGCAGGTGGATCATATCACTTTTAGCAAACACGCTGCACCGACCCGCCACACGCGGCGGATTTTCACTCTGGAGGGCTAAATCGCCGAATTCCGTCTCAATATCCACATTCAAACGCGACGCCTGCTGGTCCAGAAAACTCCCCGTACCAGCCGCACAGTTCGTATTCATCGTAAAATCGGCCATGTCATTATCATCATCGCTATCAGCCTGCGTGCTGGTCGAATCAATCGTCTGGCCGGATTCATCCAGAAAGATCACCTTGCTGTCCTGCCCGCCCATTTCGATCAATGTGCGAACCTCCGGCCGTAAATAAGAGATCGCCGCCGACTGGCAGATCAGTTCATTAATGAAGTCTATCTCCAGTATCTCACAGAGTTTACGCGATGCGTTGCCCGTGGCGACCATGGTGGCTATCCGATCGGCCGGGACAATTTCAAAGAGCCTGGCGAGCACATCCCGGGCCACCTCCATGGGCCGACCCTGTGTACGCTGGTAATCGGAGAATATTCGCTTCTTATGGTTATCCATCAGTGCGATCTTACAACTGACCGAGCCAATGTCAATTCCCAGGTGCAACGGCCCATTGTCCGGTAAATCCATCTGGATATGGTCAGGGGCATTGGGCTGTACGTGTTTTTTTCCATTTATTCGTGTCATATTCTAGTTCACCTCTTATTTGACAATCAGGTCTCAAGCATCAAAATATCATTTATTTATTATTAAATTATCAGCGTTCACTGGCCCTCCTCTGCCAGGGCCGGTTTTCAAGGGCTGCCTGGAGAGGCTATCTGGCCTAAAATTAAAAGGGCCTATACAATTAAAATATCATCATCACGATAGATGTTTGCGGCAAAAGTCACTATTGACAGGTAAAAACATCGATTTAAAGCCAGGATCATGGTGTTACGATACTTTTAACCCAGGAGTCTGCTTTTGAACTTTTCTTGTGAATGTCCAATAATCTTTTTCCTGGCGGTCTATTTTAACAATAATAGCACCACTTTCAATGGTCGGGCCGGAACCTGGCCAAAAAAATTAGCGTTCCCCCACTGAAAATCGACCCGATATTGAACCTTAAGTTGTTATACAGAAAGGAGATATATGCATTATGCAGGACGGAACATTTTATGAAATTTTATTGCCATATCAAGCATAACTTTTCATGAATTCTTGCTATAATACTCTATAAGGGGGCATGCCTTAACTGTTTTGGCGAGGCTCGTCCGACTTTTAATCCCTGATTGGTGATGCGAAAAACGACTTTTATCACGACCTTCCAACTTAATTAACCTGACTTGCAAAATAATATAAAAAGTGTGGAGATTTTTGACCGAGTTGTTGTTATAATGCCCAACGTATCAGCCCTGAATTGACGTCAGCGTCATAAAAATTTGTGAAGCCCGTTTTCCGCATCTTAAAGGGCGATTTTAACGACGTAAAATGACTTTTGACGCGGGAGTCATAGAATATGTAAGGAATTTGAAATGATGTGTAATGATTTAATTTTAGCTTTTTTGCCCCCCATTGGTTTACCCGAAATGCTCGTCGTTGGGGCCGTTGCACTTTTAGTCTTCGGCAATAAGCTCCCGGACGTCGGCCGCAGCCTGGGAAAAGGACTTGTCGAGTTCAAAAAGGGGATCAAGGGCGTCAAGGACGAAATGGACCAGGTCGACCACGAAGTCGATGTTGCCGCTGAGGCCTCTCTGGAGGCAGAGAGCAAACAAGATGAGACCTTCTCCGGCCAAAACGACGAAAACGACGAGACCGACGAGACCAGGAAGAATAAAAAGATCTAAACCGGAACCTGCCAGGGGGGGCAGAGGACTTTGGAAACCCCATTATATGGAACCAAAAGGCTGTTTTTGTCATAAAAAACAACCTTTTGACAACGGGATTATTTTGATGTCCACGTCAAAAGTCAATTTTCAGTTTGAAAATCACCCTTTAAGTGGCGAAAAACAGGCTGCAACTATACTCAGAACGCTGGCATCTATTTGATACGTTTTCTTAGCTTGTACTTTGACTTTCCGTCATTTTGCTGAAACGTAGCTGATTGCGGAACTTGCAGGGCGGTCTTACAGTAGGCACACCGAACCCGACTGCCCCGGGCTGTCTCGGGAACCACCAGAACTTTTCGGCATTGCAAATTGGGACACATAATTGTTACGGCCATAGGGCTTCTCAACTTTCCTTCGCTTGGATCATCAACGCCTTGTTTTCTATAGCGTCAAAGAACTTCTGGGAACACACGCCGGCGGCACCCAGCTCAAAGTCAATATTAATACATTAAAACGGCATTTAAAGGCCAGGATCAACGTTTCAAAAAACTTTTGACGCTGACCTCTAATCGGGTCCTCGTGAGGGGAGATACTCCTAAATCCTCACATTCCCACTATCGACCCAAACCAGCCCCGCCATGAGCACAAAACCACCCATTTTCAACCGCCCGGCCAACTTTCTCCCCACCCAGACGCCTGACACCCACCAGGGTAGGACAAGCTTCCCACTTGTCCCAGGGTAGGACGAGCTTCCAGCTTGTCATTAAATTCTAGTCCCAGGGTAGGACAAGCTTCCAGCTTGTCATTAAATTCTAGTCCCAGGGTAGGACAAGCTTCCAACTTGTCATTAAATTCTAGTCCCAGGGTAGGACAAGCTTCCAACTTGTCATTAAATTCTTGTCCCAGGGTAGGACGAGCTTCCAGCTTGTCATTAAATTCTAGTCCCAGGGTAGGACAAGCTTCCAGCTTGTCATTGAATATCAGTCACAGGGTAGGACGAGCTTCCAGCTTGTCATTAAATTCTAGTCCCAGGGTAGGACAAGCTTCCAACTTGTCATTAAATTCTAGTCCCAGGGTAGGACAAGCTTCCAACTTGTCATTAAATTCTAGTCCCAGGGTAGGACAAGCTTCCAACTTGTCATTAAATATCAGTCCCAGGGTAGGACGAGCTTCCAACTTGTCATTAAATTCTAGTCCCAGGGTAGGACAAGCTTCCAGCTTGTCATTAAATATCAGTCCCAGGGTAGGACGAGCTTCCAGCTTGTCATTAAAACACCATCGCAAAGTTGTAAATCAGCCTCTGGCTGGCAATACCCACATCTGCGCCGTAGGTGCAAAATCTTTGTAGAAAAACAATAAAACAACACACACCAGCACCATCGGTGCGATAACAATGAAAAATGAACTTGTTGGCCAATCGGATTGACTGCATGGGCAACAAGTTGCCCATCTTGACAGTTATTTTCAATGATTTACATTGTTTTTTGTTTGATTATTTGACAAAACTGCCAAAATGTTGTATAATTACTATACGCTGAGACTGCGTCAATCTGCAGGTTTAGGGTTTCCCTGACTCAGCGTCTTTTTTTGCGCATTTTTAACCCTTGGGAACCTTGACTATGCCATAACCCTCCATCTGGCCGGTCTCCGATTTCCTGACGCTTGATTCAATAATATCATAACATCGGCTATCATCTTTTTCGATTTTTCTAAAAAAAGAACCTGCAATAATATCGGCCAACTGAATGCCAAGACTAAGTTCTGATGGGGCAAAAAATACAGTTTCAATGAGATTACCATAATTGCTATGGCAAAATCTTGAATTTTCCACCATGCCATGATGTAATAATCTCAAACGCCTGTCTTGTGACCGTTCACGATGGTCACATATTACCAAACCGTTTATCTGCTGGCCGGTATCTCGGGTTTTATCCTGCAAATAATATTGATAACGCTCAATAAGTGCTTTGTAGCAAAACCAGTATAAATCATCCTGGTTGTTGATGTAATTTTTGCTGTACGCAAATTGAATATCTGAAAATGTGTTGATTATTCGGATAGACTTAAATCGATTGACCAGATGTAATATGGCATTGCGTAATTCACAACGTGCAGGAAAGTCTAAGTGCTTAAATGAATTTTCAGCATCATTATTGTTAGGACTGAAAAAACGCCATTTGATCTCGCCTGTTACATTGTGCTTTTCCTTAATCCCGTCAAAATCTTTTTTAACTTGATGCCACACACCCGAGGGGATGATAATACCGGAAAGAACAAAATGTTTCATATTTATCTTATCCGGCGGTGGTGCGGTACCTGATTCATCAATAAAAAATAAATGCATTATTATGATTCCCACGTCAAAAGTAAATTTGAATCGTTCAACTCGCCCTTTAAGATGCGGGAAACGGGCATCAAATCCCGGCGCGCCGGAAATGCCCCTGGCGTCACAACTTATTCAATGGCACATAATCCATAACATATTCGGGCAATACTTTTTTCAAGTCCATAGGTAACGGTTTAAAGTCCTTGGCAACATGCGTAGGATGGGCTTCGCCCATGCCGATCAAAAAAAACGTCGCGCAGCGACATCCGCATAAGTCCCGTAGGGTTGCCCAAGAATAGCCCGGCGATTAATCGACTACAGGTTATTCTTTTCTCTTGCCAAAAAATCCTTCATTTTCTTTGAAAATCGATTGATAAATCATGACGCGGCTTTGTCTTGCCGGTATAACCCCCTTTTGCCATGTTTCGTCGATAGCGGGCCTTTCAGGCCACTCCAACAGGAAGAACAATTAATCCCCCCCTGTTTATTGAACCATAATCCTGACGCCACACGTAGGACCAGGGCGGAAGCAAAAAGCCGATATCATCTGAATATTCATCAGGATGGGGAACAAGTTTTCCATCCTGGATGGCTAAAAGTAGAATGTCCCCTTTTCCGTTTTCAGAAAATGCGATAGTCGGTTCTTGTTTAGATGAAGGGAAAAAAAGTGTGTCCGACATCTTTAATTCCCATTTTCATCATCCATGGCTTTATCTATCAATTTAGACAGCGTATAATATGAACAATTTGCAGGTATATCAATTTCTAGTTCTTCAGCCAAATTTAATTGACCTTCAGATGGGGGTATTTTTTTAAGCTTTTTATCCAATAACTCATTCATTTTTGCCATAGTAATAATATCTTTGAACTTAACCCCTATATTTCTAGCAAAGTTTTTTTGTTTTTCAGTAGCAGGTTTTTTATCAGCTGCCACTGAACTAATTAATTCTGATAATCGGGACATAGTAATTGTATCAGGAAATTTCAAACCAAGTTTTAGTGCATATTCCTTTTGATTGCCAGAAGCTGGATATTCGCTTTCTGGAAATTCTTTTAATATTTCACCAAGCTCCTGTTTACTTATATCAGGTTGTAAATTGATTTTGAAAAATCTTGCAAGTTGTAGTTGTCTCTCTGTAGGTCTTGCATATTTCGGAGTCTCTTTAGGTACTTTTCTTCTACATCTGCATATAGGACATTCCAATTTCTCACCTATCATGCAATCAGGTGCTTCAAGCATTTCATTACATACTGTGCATTTGAATTTGATCATAATGTTCTTAATTGTTCATTTAATAGGGAAAAAAGGGTGTCCGACACCTTTAATTCCCTCATATCTTTTTCGACATTAAGATCCTACATATCGACGCCCGTGGCGCGATCCGATATCTCGTAAAACTTGACGGAGATTTGACGCAAAGGGTTCCTCTGAAATGGAGAGCAATGGCAGCAAACGCTCAGTGACAAATGATTCCGTTGCGGTCCTTCCTAAAACGCTTCCGCGCATAAAATTATTATTTTCTTTTAAATTTGCTAAAAGAAATGATTTTGCCTCTTCACTAAATCTATCAGTATTAAGCTCGTCTCTTGTCAATAAGATTGAATTTGCCAATACTTTTCGATACTTCGATCCAGGCCTATTAAATTCTGAAACAAACATCTCACGAACCTCGGAGGTCAGGTGGTTTTCAAACAATACCGAAATACGATATTGAAGCCACCATCTCAACTCAGGGTCTTTCTCATCTATTAACCAATCTAACCAGCATTCAATCGGTCCAATCTCTAACACACCAAGTGCATCTTCACTATCATAATCCATTATAGCTAAAGCGAGTTTCGCATCATGAAGTTTTAATAATTGAACCATTAAAGCTTCTTGTCCTAGCCAATTTAAATTAAGTTGATCGAGAAGAAAAACAGGTTCATTACGACGCTGTTTATCGTCCATCTTAACCAATTCTGCAAGTGCATCAAAGATGGGGGCACTGTCGCTAGGGTCATAGCAATATAGTAAAATTGCTTTAAGTATCCCATGCTCTTTCATGGCTTTTAATTTAATGACCTCTGCAAGATCAGAACGTGATGCGCACAAACATAGCAATGCTCTAATCGTCCAAGTATCTTCATCTTGAGAATGGAGTATCGACAAAAGATGATCTATATGCACTTCACTAAATGAAGACCACGATAAAATATTATCAGAACTAGGATATCGACTAATAAAATAGATAGCTGTCGCCGCTTTATTTACTCCTCGTAACAAGAGTTCAGCTGCCATCTCTAAGGCAGCCGTAGAATGTTGTGATTGCAATAAATTACAAAGAATGCGTGATCTGACATTCGGAATCTGTTTTATAGTTTCACTTGGTAAAAAGGCATCTCTAATCGCTGCGAGATCAATTGAACTAAGCAAGCTTCCTACTCCACTTATGAAACCATCCGCTATATTTTTATCTGTTTCAGGCTTAATTTCTTTTTCAATCGAATCTGCCATCATAACTATCGTCGCTAAGTCCTCTTTCTTAATTAAATCGCTAATCGCCACCGCGATACCATTGCAACAGTAATTGTAGTCATCACGAAAATCAAATATAGCCTGCAACATCTCATCTTTTATTGATGCACCCTTTAGTCCTACAAGCAGCTTCACAGCTTTTGCACCAAGCATTCCTCTGCAATCCATGATCTTTCGAAGCTGGACTTCATGACCTTCATTTACTGGCACACTAAAACTTAAAGCATGTTCGATAGCATAATAAACATGATCCTGTCCATTGATTCTATTTGGAATCTCGGAAAGCAGTTTAGTTACAACTTCATTTCTTCCGACTTCAAGATACTTTGATGCATTTAATCCAAGCACGAAATCGGTTTCTATTACTGATTTAAAAAATTCATCACTTACTGCTTCAGGTAAAAAACTCAGTGTCAAGAAAAGTGCCTGATCCCAACAAGTAATGGAAAGCTTTTCTTTTAATATCTGAGGATTAACTTGATACCTACGAGCTAGTTCAGAAGCAGCAAGGAACTCTGTTACGGTTTGATGGAAAAAAGCGATTTTTCCACCAATGTATGGAATTAAAATAGACTGTGAAACCAACCAATTTGCTATGTCTGAGGGATCAATATTAACAAACCCTGTACCTTGAAGCTGATTCTTTAGTAATTGAAGAACACGGGACAGAGGTTGAGTTTCTTTGCCAGAATTCATGGTATCATAGGCAACTAATGATAATGCTTTTTCGAGATCAAAAGAAATATTAAAGCTTGATTTGAAAGATACCGAAAGATTCTGAAAAAATGATTGAAAAATATCTCGTGGATGAAGCGTAGAAGATAATTCAACTTTGTCACTAATATAAAGTTGGAAATAGAATGGCTTTTGCAATAACCTCAGAACCTCTCGTCCAAATCGGCCATCAATTTTTAATTGTCGACGATGAAGTTCATCTTTAACAAACTTTTCATCAATCTCATCTAAATAATAGGTAGGAATATCGAGTTTTGAAAGCCCATCACTGGTCCGGGAACTTATAACTAAGGTTGCATTTCCTAATGAATTTATAAAGTGTGCAAAATCTGCTTCACAGGCTCCCTTCTCCAAGTATTCTCGTGGCATTTCATTAAAAGAATCTAGATAAAATTTAAGTTTAAAATGCTTACATAAAAAGTCAATTGACAAACCAACTGGTAAACATTGTTCTAGTAAATCTCTGAGACTACCGCGATAGAGCTTTAAATCGATAAGAATGGGAATAATAATATTACTGACGTCAAAGCTTTCGGCAAGACAAGCTTGATTAAGTTTTTCACCAAGATTTGCCGCAGCTCGTTTTAACGAATATGACTTGCCTCCACCGGGCAAGCCAAGAAGTAGAGCTCGATCAGGTCCATCATCCAAGAATAGCTCCACAGGGCAATAATCGAACTTATAATGTTGATAAAAAGATTTTGTTCTGCGGTCTGGCCTATTATATTCTATATGGACGCGAATTGGAAATTCTGGCTCATTTTTAACGAATCGTGTTAGCCTTCCGGCATATCGAGCAAGTGCGAGAACGAATTTCGGTGTAAAAGTTATATTCTCTGATATAATCATCGGTTCAATAGATGGTGGCGTGATGGTCGATAGTTCATCAAGAAGCAATAAAAGATTGCTATGATCACGCGAACCATCTGGAGCTTCCGTGGTTTGATAATCAATAAGTTGGATTCCATAATTGCGTCTCCAGTAATTAACTTCCTCATTTGCAGTATCTGCCATTATTGCAAAATGATCACGTATTCCACCTTTGTATGTATTATAAAGAAGATCATGCAAATAAATAAAATCTGGGTCACGTAGGCCAAATCCAAGATAAACGACAGGCCTACTTGCTAATAACATCTTAACTGACTCTAATGCCGCATGTCTTTCACCACCCGGCAATAGTTGGCGATATTGCTCACGGGTTAGAATAATACTTTCGCTATCTCCTGCATCTCCATGCGGTTTGAATACAAAATTAGTGGCTCGTGCCTGTACGATATCGGCAGTCTCTGTGAGATGCCGATTAGTGACAGGAGGTCGATAAAACCGCTCCTGTTGCCAAAGCCGTAGACTTTCCTCGATAAGATTGTCATAATTGGTAGTCACAAAACAACTAGGCCCTAACGATACAATCTTCTGATGAATATCATGTGGCTTTGCAATGCCATATTTACAGGTAGTTCGAATGAACTCGCCAATTTGTTGTTTGGTTAGTTTATCAAACCCATAACTAGCTGCTTGGAGTAGGTCACCTCGATTTGCTTCATTACGAATCAAATCCGCGTTTTCACCTCCTTTTTCTATAAAAGCAGCCAATTCTTCGATTAACTTAGACCATGAAGGCAATCCGGACCAAAGAGAAATACCCGAACCAATGAAAAGAACGGTATCGTTTTGAGCAAGAACTTGCTTTAATTGTTCCATTGTACTATCCTAATCAAAATATAAAAGAAAATCATAAGGGGAACATTCTACTTTTTAGAATAACTCCATCCTAGCTTATCAAATAACAATCAAAATTCTCCTAACAAGATCCCCAGTTAAAACAAATCAAAACAAAGTCCCGGCTTACCGTCGGGATTCTTCATTCCACCTCGACAAACCCTGGTCCCAATCGGCCAGAACCTATCATTCGGTCATATTTTCAACGAAATACAATCCTGGGGAATTTTATTAAAAAAGCTCGTAAGACGTTCACGCAAAAGTTGTGATGCTTCTATATTGTCTTGTTATCAACGGTTGCCCCTCCCCCTCACGGCGGGCTGGTGCCGGCCGGTGAGGGGGAGGGGGGAACTATTTTATTCAATGCCACGGGTTTCGCTTTGCTTGCCGGCGGTTATTGTTATTTGGCCATTCCGTGGTCAGGCGATGGTCCTTTGGCCCGCATAGGGAACCGCTTATGGCGGATGTTATTTCATCATTGCGTGGCCGTTTACGAAAACTCTAGACCCTTTTATCTTAAATTAGCGTTCATTAGGCCCGGTGCGCCGGGATTTGCGGTATATCATCCGTTTTCATTAACCAACGGCCAACTCGTTAGCCAATTCCATCCTACCAGCGGTTGGGCCGTATTGCCAATGAAATATCCGAATATCTAAAAAAAATATCTCTTCACCCCTCCGGTGTGCACTCTTTCCCCCTGAATCCAAGCGATTCCGCCCATCTGCGATCTTCGTAATGAACCTCTTATATTCCTCCAACGGCCAAAAAATCCTCTCCTCCTCTTTGCGTCTCCGCGTCTTTGCGTTAAAAAAAATCCTTCCCCGTCTTTTCCCCCTCCACACCTTTGCGTTAAAAAAAACAGCGCACCATCCCAACGCAAAATACAAAAAAACAGCCACCCCCAAATGCCCGTCCCCAATAAAATCTTGCGCCCAGAAATCACGAAATTCCCGGCCTTAACAATTCCTCAACCATTGAGTAAATTAGCGCAGTAGCCAAAAAAGCCCCAAAAAAAGCCGCCAAAAATCGTTCAAAAGTGAAAAATTCCGATCAATTTCCCGCCGAAAACGAAAAAAACCACTCAAAAATCCCCCAAAAAATCACCAATTTTCCGCCACTGCGCTAAAAAAAACTACCCATCTTACCAACACCCGGCACGTCCAAATCAAAAAAAAGCCCAAACCGGCCATCACAACCAGTTTGGGCATTATTCACTACCACAGAATCCTATTAGTGTGACTCCTGCGCTAAAAGAGGTTTTTCGTCTTTCAGACCCCTCTTTACGATACTGAAAACAGGCTTCAGATCCCGAATTATCGGGATATGGCGCAGGCGTCTTGACTATCGGGATCGGATATCAGGCGATTTCTTTCTTGGGTAACTCTTTTGAATTAAACAGAGAAGCCTTGCCTTCGACCACATCGCGATCGACGGTATATTTTCCTTTTTTCTTCTGGTCGGGCAGGTCATACATGACATCCAGCATAAGTTCTTCCATCACGCCGCGGAGGGCCCGTGCCCCGGTATCGCGTTTAAGTCCTTTTTCGGCAATGGCTAACAGTGCTTCCTCGGTAAATTCCAGCTCGGCGTTTTCCATTTCAAAGAACTTGCAATACTGTTTGACCAGGGCATTTTTAGGCTCGGTAATGATCCGAACCAGGGCCTTGGCATCCAGTGACGTCAGCGACGTGATCAATGGCAGTCGGCCAATGAGCTCCGGGATCATGCCATAATGGACCAGGTCGGCCGGGCTAACCTTCATGAGGAATTCTTCTTTTTTGGCCATATCGCTTAAACTGCCCTGGGCCTGCTCTCGCTCGGCGTTAAAGCCGATTTTCTGACGGCCAAGCCGTTTTTGGATAATATCGGTCAGCCCACTAAAGGTGCCACCACACAGGAAGAGTATCTGGGAGGTGTCCATCTGGATATATTGCTGTTCAGGGTGCTTTCTGCCGCCCTGGGGTGGGATATTCGCCACGGTCCCTTCCAGCAGCTTCAGCAGTGATTGCTGAACGCCTTCGCCGGATACGTCGCGTGTGATGCTGACATTTTGATTGGTCTTACCAATTTTGTCGATTTCATCGATGTAAATAATCCCCCGCTGGGCCGATTCCAGGTCATACTCCGCCGCCTGCAGCAGTCGCAGGAGGATATTCTCAACATCTTCACCTACATAGCCCGCCTCGGTCAATGTCGTCGCGTCGGTAATGGCGAAGGGGACATTGAGAAACTTCGCTAACGTCTTGGCAATAAGGGTT
>JAIPFO010000021.1 GCA_021736565.1 Phycisphaerae bacterium
GTTCCCGGTCATGTTCTGGGGCAAAATGGGGTGACGCCGCCGAGTGGTAAATTGAATATTGCCGGCGTTGGCGTTGGCGGTATGGGGGGGGGCAATCTTCGGGCGATGCAAAGTGAGAACATTGTGGCTCTTTGTGATGTCGATAGCAAATATGCCAAGGGAACTTTCGATAAATACCCCAAGGCGCAGAAATATCGCGATTTTCGGATCATGCTGGATAAGCATCATAAAGACATTGATGCTGTTTTAGTCGCTACACCCGACCACAGTCATGCGGTAATCGCCAATATGGCCATGAAGATGGGTAAGCACGTTTATGTGCAAAAACCTCTGACCTATACGGTTCATGAAGCACGGGTACTCACAGAGACTGCCCGTGAGATGAAAGTGGTCACCCAGATGGGTAACCAGGGGCATTCTGGAGAAGGTATTCGTTTGATATGTGAATGGATATGGGCCGGTGCCATTGGCGAGGTCAAGGAGGTGCATGCCTGGACGAATCGTCCGGTCTGGCCGGCGGGAGTTGATGCCGATCGGCCTAAAGAGACGCCACCAGTACCGGACACTCTGGATTGGGACCTTTGGATCGGCCCGGCCCCGATGAGGCCTTATCATCCAGCGTACCTGCCGGCCATTTGGCGTGGATGGTGTGATTTTGGCACCGGATCACTTGGCGATATGGCCTGCCATATCCTGGACCCGGTATTCTGGGCATTGAAACTTAAATATCCAGTAAGTGTCGAAGCGTCTTGTTCGACCTACTACAAAGGATTTTTTTCGAAAGAAGTTAAAACCGAACGGTTTCCACGGTCGAGTATTGTTCGTTACAACTTTCCTGAGCGAGAGGGAATGCCGTCGGTTAAAGTGACCTGGTGGGATGGCGGCCTGATGCCAGAGAGGCCCCAAGAGCTTGAGCCGGGCCGTCAAATGGGTGACAGTGATGGTGGCGTATTGTTTATCGGTGATAAAGGGAAAATCATGTGCGGTTGTTATGGCAAGAGCCCGCGGTTAATTCCGGAAACCAAGATGAAAGAATTTATGCCCAATCGTCCGGTTAAAACAATTGCGCGTATCCCGGATACCGCCCATGAGCAAGACTGGATTCGCGCCTGCAAGGACCCCGCCAAGCCGGCCTGTTCCAATTTTGATTACGCCGGGCCACTTACGGAGATGGTCCTGATGGGGAACCTGGCGATTCGAAATCCCAATCAGCACTTGCTGTGGGATGGCGAGAAAATGGAAGTGACCAATAATGCCACGGCCAATGAACTGGTCAGGCGTGTCTATCGCGAAGGGTGGACCCTTTAAATTGTATTAACGTTTGTGTCTGTCGTAACACTTTTAGATTGGAGATTTTATGATGATGATGGCAAAAATTACAACGATGATGCTTATGATGCTGAGTGCGGGGCATCCGAATACCGACATGTACGATGGCTGGCATTTAGGAGCCCAGGCGTACTCCTTTAATCGATTTACCTTTTTTGAAGCGGTGGATAAAACCGCATCGGCGGGCATGTGCTGGATCGAAGCCTATCCGGGCCAGCGGGTGAGTTCAGAGCTGGGAGAGGTCAAAATGTTGCCGGATATGCCTGCGGCTATTCGCCAGCAGGTTAAGCAAAAGCTCAAAGCCTCCGGCGTGACCCTGGTGAATTTTGGGGTGACCGGTTTGCCGAATAATGAGGCAGAATGTCGAAAGACCTTTGAATTTGCCAAAGATATGGGCATAAAGACGATTGTCTCGGAGCCGCCTTTTGAGGCCTTTGATATGATCGACAAGCTCTGTCAGGAATATAAGATCAACGTGGCGCTCCATAACCATCCCAAAAGTTCCCGCTATTGGCACCCTGATACGGTTCTCAAGGCCTGTCAAGGGCGTAGTAAATATATTGGCGCATGTGCTGATACGGGGCACTGGATGCGGTCGGGTGTTAACCCGCTGGAGGCGATAAAAAAACTTGAAGGGCGAATTATCAGTTTGCACCTGAAAGACCTGAATGAATTTGGTGTGCGAAATGCCCATGACTTGCCCTGGGGGACGGGAAAAGCAAATATCAAAGAAATTCTTACCGAGCTGGATCGCCAGGGATTCAAAGGTGTGTTTTCCATCGAATATGAGTATAACTGGAGTCATTCCGTGCCGGAGATTCGCAAGTGTGTGGATTATTTTAATAAGGTTGGCCGGAGTATGAAACCCACCGGCTGGAAGAATTTTCTGGCCGACGACCTTTCGAATATGGACTTTCAGCCGGGCGGCTGGACCTATAAGGACAATCTGCTGACCTGCAATAAGAAAGGTGACATCTGGTCCAGGGACAAATATGAAGATTTCGTGTTGGACATGGAATTCAAGGTCGGTGAAAAAACCAACAGTGGCGTCTTTCTTCGGGCCGGCAACCACAACTGGCTGCCGTGGATCGAAGTTCAGATCGAAGATTCCAATGGCAAAACGAAAAGCAAACACATCTGCGGCGGCATTTTTGATGTACTGGAACCCAGCGAAAACATGGTCAAGCCGGCGGGGCAGTGGAATCATTTAACCATAGGGGCCCAGGGGCATAAAATTGCCGTAGTGCTCAATGGTGAAGTGGTTGTTAATATGGACCTGAACGACTGGCCCGAAGCGCACAAGAACAAAGACGGGACACCGAATAAATTCAATATTGCCTATAAGGATCTGCCTCGAAAAGGCTATATCGGCCTGCAGGACCATAATACTGATGTGTGGTATCGCAATGTGAAGATCATGAGTCTTGAGGACTGATTCATGGCGAAAGTCAACAACAAGTACTTTCATACTTTTTAACTTGTGACAGATTCAATGAGTTATATCGCAGGGCTGTTAGAGTGCACTTTGAAGCATTTATTGTAACCTCGAGTAATATGCCGTTGTTACTATTTATTCCATGTGCAAGCTAAAGCCCTGCTAAGCAAGGATTTATCGCAGGATAAAGTGTGAAAAACAACAAGTACATCAACGAAAAAGGCAAGAAATATATTTCTTGCCTTTTTTCGTTGGGTATGGTTCAACGCCTATGCGTTTGACGTTTTTTGGTTTAACTGATGCGGCGTTGTGAACGTCGTCGATCGCATTCCTTGAGCATTCGTTTTCGGGTACGGATCGACTGGGGGCAGATTTCGGTGAGTTCGTCTTCCTGGATGTATTCGAGGGTTGCTTCCAGTGACATGATTCGTGCGGGCCGCACCTTGGCGGCGTCATCGCGGCCGGAGGCCCGGTAATTGGTGAGCTGTTTGGCCTTGACCACATTGGCACCGATATCGTTTTCTTTGCAATGTTCGCCGACAACCTGTCCCTCATAGACCTGGTCGCCTGGTTTGACAAAGAAAATTCCGCGGTCATACAGGGCATCCAGGGCGTACGCGGTGACCTGTCCGGTCTGCAACGCGATAATCACGCCGGCCTGTCGCTGAGGAATAGACCCTCGCATCGGTTCATAGCGTTCAAAGGTGTGATGCATGATCGCCCGGCCTTGCGTGGCGTTGAGCATGCGGGCATGCAGTCCGAAGAGTCCGCGGGCAGGGATCATGAATTCCATATGGATGAAATCACTGACACCGCTCTTGGTGTCCATTTTCAGCATTTCCGTGCGGCGTTCGCCCAGCAGGCTCATCACCGAACTTTGGCAGTCAATCGGGCAATCCACGACCAGCAATTCAATCGGTTCGTGCTTTTTGCCATCAATTTCTTTGATGATCACGTTCGGCTTTCCAACGCAGAGTTCGAATCCTTCACGGCGCATATTTTCCAGGAGAATTCCCAGGTGCATCAGGCCACGGCCGGAGACTTTAAATTCTTCAGGGGAGCCTCCCGGTTCAACACGGAGGGCCACGTTATGCTGCAGTTCTTTATCGAGACGGTCCTTGATCTGTCGACTGGTGACCAGTTTGCCTTCTTTACCGGCAAAAGGACCATCGTTGACCCGGAACATGGTGTGCATGGTCGGTTCGTCAATAGCGATAATCGGCAGTTGTTTTGGATTGTCAATACAGGTGATCGTATCGCCAATATCGACGGGGTTGAGCCCGGCGATGGTACAGATGTCACCGGCCTGAACGGCATTGACCTGTCTTTTGCCCAGTCCGTCAAACTGATGGATCTGCAATATTTTTTGGCGGGTATGATTCCCTTTACGGTCGATGGTGGTAACGGTATCCCCTTCGCTGACCTTACCGGCAAAGATTCTGCCCACGGCAATTTTCCCGACATAGTCGGAGTATTCCAGGGAGGTGACCAGCATTTGCAGCGGGGCGTCAACGACGGCATCGGGAGCCGGGATGTTTTTAATGATGGCGTCAAAGATGGGTCGCATGTCGTCATTGCGGTTGTCCAGGCAGGTCGAGGCCCAGCCGTCTCTGGCCGAGGCATAGATCACCGGGAAGTCCAGGGCGGCATCGTCGGCGTGAAGCTGAACCAGCAGGTCAAACACTTCGTCAACCACATCGTCTGGGCGGGCGTCGGGCCGATCGGTTTTATTGACCACCACGATAGGCCGCAGGTTGTGCTTCAGGGCCTTACCCAGTACAAAACGTGTTTGGGGCATGGGGCCTTCAAACGCATCGACCAGTAGAATGACCCCGTCGGCCATCTTCAATACCCGCTCGACCTCGCCGCCAAAGTCCGCATGGCCCGGCGTGTCGATGATATTGATCTTATAGGTATCGCCGGCCTGGTCGGTATATTTAACGGCGCAATTTTTACTGAGAATGGTGATGCCCCGTTCACGCTCCAGCGGATTAGAGTCCATGATCAAGCCATGTTGGCCACCGGCCAGTTTGTCCAGATCGGCATTGCGAAATGTACCGGACTGGTACAAAAGCTGGTCCACCAGGGTGGTTTTGCCATGATCGACATGAGCGATAATGGCAACGTTACGAATATTTTCTATAGCTATACTGTCAGACATATGCATTCTTTCTAAATAAAATCATCAAAAACAGGTAAACCGCCCATTATCGGTTACTAAAGACGTTAGTGTCAAAAGTATTTTGAAGCGTTGATTCTGGCGTTTAATTGACGTTTTTACAGGTCAATATTGACTTTTGACGGAACCATCGATACAGGCAGGCCATCCCCCAAAGAGGCAACCCAGTATTATAGCGTAGCTATTGATGGTGTCAAGTAAAAATATTTTTCTTTGATTGAAGGGGTGTGGGGGAGCTATGCCATGAAAGGCGGTGTTTAAGGCATGAAGTGTTAAGCTGGGTAATTCAGGCCTTGTTCTTACCGTCGCGGTAGGGGGGCGGTCCATTTTTTTATGAAGATGATTCGCAGGTCCAAAACGTATTTTGGATTTTATGAACGCCTTTTCGGATGGGGCAAACGGGCGTCAAATCCCGACGCGGCGGGAATGATGCTGGCGACAATATTGCCGTGGGATCCTTTTTCAGGGGGGGCACCCAAAACCGCGACATTCGGTCAACTTCCAGAAAATTCAAGATAGTGTTTTCGGCAAAATCTGTCGGTCATCCCGGCAATATAATCGCAGACGACCTGGTGTAAAGATTGTTCTTTGATTCGTGAGAGGTAGCGTGCGGGGAGCGTGTCTGGTTTTTCGATGTAATAGTTGAACAGGAACCGCAGTTCGCGGCCGGCCTGCTTCTGGGATTCTACAACATCAGGATGGCGATAGACTTTATTGTAAAGGAATTGCTGGAGCTTTTGGAGCTGCTCGTGGCGTTTGGCTGATAGGGCGATGATCTTCTCGGGGGCTTCCCTGATGGCATCGGGGCTTGTGGGGTTGAGTTTTTCCAGCCGGGCGACGGCTTCGGTCATCGCATCGCGGGCCAGCAGGTCGATCAGCGCCTTGGCCGATCGCAATTGCCTGGCAAAGCGATGTGCTTTGGGATATTGCTGGTGAACCTGCTGCTTGACATCCTGATATAATTCAAGTTCGTCCAGCTGTTCTTCGCGGATAAATCCTGCAGCCAGGGCATCGTCGATATCATGGGAGTTATAGGCCACCGAATCGGCCAAATCGGCAATCTGTCCCTCAATGGTAGCCAGGCCAGTCCCATATTCATTCTGTGGGCCCGGTGTATCATAATGGGTTTCATGTTTGGCCAGACACTCACGGGTTTCATAGGTCAGGTTCAGCCCGCGAAATGAGGGGTACGGGTGTTCCAGATACTCGACATTTCGCATGGAATGGCGATTATGCTCAAAGCCACCATGGTCGGCCATCAGTTCATTCAACGCCCATTCCCCGCTATGGCCAAAGGGCGGATGTCCCAGGTCATGGGCCAATGCGGCGGCCTCGGCGAGATCTTCATTCACGCCCAAAATACGCGCCATTGTCCGGGCGACCTGGGCCACTTCGATCGTATGGGTCAGGCGCGTCCGGTAATAATCACTTTCCGGGGAGACGAAGACCTGGGTCTTGGCCTCCAGTCGTCGAAAGGCCGCGCAATGAATAACCCGGTCGCGGTCACGTTGGAAACAGGTGCGTAAGGCATGTTCCGCTTCGGAATGACGACGGCCACGACTATCGGCACTGACCACCGCATAGGAAGCGAGCAACTGCCGTTCCCCCTGTTCAAGTTGTTCACGCGTTCTTAGATATTCCATATTTTAGATATCCACGTCAAGAGTCGTTTTTTTGTATTTCAAAATCAGTCTTTAGGATGCGGAAAACGTGCCTCCAGTCCGGCCTGTCGGAGAGTGATGCTGGCGTCGATTTCTAGTTTACCGCTTTATTTTTGTACGGACATCGCCAAGAACGTCACCGGGAGACCGCATGCGGTGCTCCCTAAGATTTCTCTTGTCGTTCTTCCCATTTTTCAACGGCTTCGGGGCGTCGCATATATATTGGTGTCACCCCTTCCATGGTTGGCTGGCCGTCTGTCCCTAAAAATAATCCCGCCTGGGCTCGCAGCCATCCACAGCGATAGACGTGGCCGGCGTGAGGCTGAGCATATTTTTTATCGAGTAATATTACCTGATCGGCGATGAGTTTCTGGCGATGGTAATTAATCCCCTCACCTAAAATGTGTAATGGGCGGGGTGCTTTTTCCAGCAATTCGGCAGGAGTCATCAATTGTCGAGCGATCAACGTTTTGTATCCCGGGACATAGCCGGCGTTGGAAGAATCGCCAGGTTCGTCCTGGATATTTTGATAAACGGCGGTAAACACCTGTCCCCGGCCGGCTTCCAGTACCACCGCGACATATCGAATCTCTTCGGCCATCTCCTGAGAAGCCTGGTCCGCATTGAGCGCCTGGGCGTCAATGCTGGGGACTACCACGACGGGCGTTTTTAGCGCATACGCGATTGTTTTGGCGCAGGTTATCGCAATGCGAATCCCAGTGAAGCTGCCTGGGCCGCCCGAAACATAGATCTGGTCAATGTCACCAGGCCTCCAGTTCAACTCCTTACAGAGCTCATCAAGTTTGGGCATTAACTCGGTGGTATGCCGTAATGGCGCGGAAAATTCTTTTTCCTGTAAGAAGTTCTCCCCGCAAGCGGCCGCTACGGAGCCAATATGCCCTGACGTTTCAATCGCAATGACTTTATTTTTTTCTTTCATGGTGCTCATCATAGCGAAATCAGGGCTACAGGGCAACTTGAGTATGAAATTTTTAGATAAGTTTCACGAATTTCCAAGCTTGACGCCAGTGTCATCATTATTTTGAATACTCTTATTAGTATCTTAAAGGCTGATTTTCAAGACGGAAAAATACTTTTGAGGTGGAATTCATCTTTGCCTGCTGTTGTTATGTCTGCCCGGATTATCTGCTCGAGGCGAAATAGCAGGGGGGGAAAAGTTGACTTTTTATGGCTGAAAAGGTCCCAGGAAATCAAATTCCTTACGATTTCATTATTCAGGCAGGCAAGTCTTTATCTAACAAAGGATTAACGGAAAAAACTATCAGGAAAAAACGGTCAAAATGCCCACCCGTAAAGAGTACATAATACTTTGTAAAATAAGAAGTTACCGTCTTATTATAGGATTTCTATACCGGGCAGATAATATTAGTTGGCACAGTTTGAAATTTTTTGTTTGCAACCCAATTGATTCTGAATTAAACTATTTTATCTGTAACTTGCGCATAGATAATATTTTTATTGCAACAAACTTGACGCCAGCGTCATAAGTATTTTTTAAAACCCATTTTCAGCATCTCAAAGGCTGATTTGAACGATGCAAAATGAATTTTGACGTGGGAGTCAAAATTAGATAACCCTACAATACCCTCACACAACAATTAGATAATCATTCCCGCCGATACTGATGAACTTGATACCGGCATCCTACGTCTAATTGAAGCCTGTTTTTCGCCATTTAAAAGGCCATTTTAATAACGAAAAATGAGTTTTGACGTGGGGATTGATCTTTATCATAACACGAGTAATATGACGAAACCGTCAATTGTAACACAATATTGAACATAGACGTATTCTTGATTTTTAAAAAACTATTGAGTCTCTACCCAAAATAAAAATCCCAATATGGGAATAATCGCTAAAGGAGTATAGCCTTGCAAGACCGAACGAATTCTAAAGCTCACGTCAAAACTTCTTCAAGGGGTTTCAATCGTCTTGGCCTATCGGTATTTCTTATTATTTCCATGATTACTTCCTCGGCATGGTTGATTGGCGAGATCAAGGCTGAGACGGCATCGGTCAGCAAGGAGGAACGGGTCAGTATTCAAGCGAAAGCCAGTCAGCACCTCAAGACGGCCGCTGAAGCGATTAAGCGAAACTTGTATGATACGGCGAATACTTCTCTGGAATACTGTCATAAAGTACGTCAAGAATTAACCCGTGGTCAAATAAAAAGCCTGGAGAAATACAGTCAGGAAGTGGCTTTTGGTACCGATGCACAACGTAAAGGCCAGGCGGCCATTGCCGCGGCCGAGAAGCATCTGGCGATCAATGAAACTGCGGCGGCCATGAAAAAGATCGATGAAGCCTATGCCCTGCGTCACTATCTTCCGGATGTCTCGGAGACAAAAATTAAAACCCTGAAGACCACGCTGGCCCGCCAAAAAGACCAGTTGAAAAAAGAGATGGTCCAGCTGTTCAAGGAGTCTAAGTCGCACTATCAACGGGGTGAACTTGCCGAAGCCCAGGCGGGCTTTACCCAGGTGAATACCAGCGGGGTGGAAATAGGGATCCTGGATACGGGCGATTGGAGCAATGCTTCAGGGTATCTCAAGAAAATTGATGCGAAAAAGGGGGAGCTTGCAAAAGCCAAAATAAAGCAACAGGCGACCCTGGTCAAGGCACAGGAAAAACAGGCCAAGGAACAGGAACAGCTGGAACGTCAGGCCGAACTGGAAAAAGAAAAACTCGCCCTGGCGGCGATGCAAGAGAAGACGCGTCGCGAAACAGCGAAGGACACCGAAGTCCAACCCATGGAAAATGATATCGTTGCCACAGAAACCAAGCCTGTTGAAAAGAAACAGAATTGGGTGATATTCGGCACGAAAACGGACGCGAAAGCCAAAGAACATGATGCCGCTCTGATGAAGCAGGCTGAAACGTACATGGCCCAGGGGGACCTGGCGATGACCAAGGGTTATTATGCCATGGCGAAATCCCATTATCAAAAGGCGTTGCAACTGGTGCCGGACCTCAAGAAGGCTGAAGGGGGGCTCAGGGCCGCAGAATTCAACATGATGACGCCGCCGGCCAAAAAGCAGACATCCATTATCGCCCGTCACAAGGAACAGAAAACCATTGAGATTCAGTACATTGAATCGACCTGGACCTCTACGCGTGATGAAGCCTATCGTCTGATGGCACAGAAAAAATATGATGATGCCCTCTCCAATATAAGTTTTATAATCAGCCAGATCGAAAGCCGTAAAGAAACGCTCGGCGAACAACGATACATTAAGCTGACCAATGAAACCACGGCGATGCTGACGGTGATTGAAAATGCAAAACAGAAATACGCCGAAAGTATAGATGCCGAGAAACGCCGTATCGCTTCACTCAAAGAATCAACGCGTGTTGCCGAGGCGGATGCCGAGCGACAGAATCGGATCAACGAGTTATTTAAACTGGCCAGAGAGTATAGCGATGCGCGTGAATTTGAAACGGCGATTTCACAGTTAGACCACCTGTTATCCCTGGACCCCAAAAATGTGATTGCCAAGCAATTCAAGAAGAACATGCAGGATCTGTTATTTTTCCAGAAACAGCTGGAGGTTGCCAAGGAAACAGACACTCAACTGATCAAACTGATCACCGATGTCGATGAGTCGGCGATCCCTCATTCAAAACGCTATCGATTTGGTCCCAATTGGGAAGAGATCACCAAGCGACGATTTGTTCCTGAAGAACCCGAAAGCGAAAAGAAGGTCAGGGTGATGGAAAAACTGACCGGCATGAACATTACGGTTGACCAGGGCGCTGATGCCGCTTTGGGCGATGTGATCAATGCCATCAAGGAAAAACTGGATGAAAATATTGTTCCGCAATGGAATGAATTAGAAAATATGGATGTCAACCCTGAGACCGTGGTCAATGTGCAATTCATTAAACCTGTTGCGGCGGGTATTGCCTTGAAAAAGGTGCTGGATTATGCCTCCGGTGGTAAGGAAGGCCGTGTGGGTTATGAGGTGGACGAAGAAGGGATTATCAGTATTAAGCAGATGGCCGAAGACTATGATTATATTCTGGAACCTTATTACGTTGCCGACCTCGTTCAAGATCAAGCCGGTGGTATGGGCGGCGGTATGATGGGCGGCATGGGTGGCATGGGCGGCATGGGCGGCGGCATGGGCGGCATGGGCGGCGGCATGATGGGTGGCATGGGCGGCATGGGCGGCGGCATGATGGGCGGCATGGGCGGCATGGGCGGTGGTCGCAGTAACTATGGCGGCGGCGGTCGGAGTAACTACGGCGGCGGTCGGGGTGGTCGCGGACGCTATGATGTACTAACTCCTGATAATCAGCCTGATATCAACGGTAACTATAACAACGACAATAATATGAATGGATCGCAACCTGGCGAAAATTTTGAAAATATTTCATACACGCCCGGTAAGCTTAAACGCTACATGGCTGATCCGACCAATTCGAACGGAATGCCCTCTGCAGAATTCACGCAATATGGTGGCATGATGGGTGGCATGGGGGGGCGTGGCGGCATGATGGGCGGCATGGGCGGCATGGGCGGCGGCATGATGGGTGGCATGGGCGGTCGTGGCGGCATGATGGGCGGCATGGGCGGCGGCATGGGCGGCATGGGCGGCGGCATGGGCGGCATGATGGGCGGCATGGGCGGCATGGGTGGCGGCATGGGCAGCGGGATGGGCATGATGGAGCTTCAGTCGATCATCATGCAGACCATCGAACCTTCGTCCTGGCTTTATGGCATGAATAATAACAACCAGGGGACTACCGGAAGACGAGGGGGAGCCACCTTGCCAGGGGGCAACACCACGACCACCGAGCAGGATTCCCAGGGAAGCGGCCAGATCAGCTACTGGAAAAATAATTATCTGATGGTCTATCAGGTACCGCGTGTGCATGCCAAGATCAAGAAACTGCTTAAACGCTTACGTGCGACTCATGGCGATCAGGTTGCGATCGAGGCCAGGTTGCTGACGATCAGTAATAACTTCATGGAAGATATTGGTTTGGATATTGACTTCCTGCTCAATATGAATGAAATGGGATTCGATCGTTTTACGGACGTTGTTGTGTCGCAGGACCATTTCAATTTTACCAGCCCACCGCCGGCGACCAATGTTCCCGGTTCACTGGGTGGCGGACTATCACCGACAGCCTTTACTGTTTCGGGGTCGTTCCTGGACAATGTACAGGTTGATTTCCTGATGCGGGCCACGCAATCCCATCAGCGTAACCGTAATATGGTGGCACCGCACATTACCGTCTTCAATGGTGAATATGCCAATATCAGCTTCATGACGACCACGGCGTATGTTGCCGAGCAGACCTCCAATGTCGGGGTGGGTGTTGTCGGATATGATGCGGACGTTCAGGAAGACCAGTCGGGTATCCAACTGATGGTTTCACCGGTTATTTCCATGGATAAACGATTTGTTCTTTTGAATCTTAACTTTAGCCAGCAGATCACGCGAGAAATTGTGAGCTTTGTCACTTCTTCAGGTGCTGATTCAACCGTTGATATGGCGGGTGGAACTGACGTGACGACCGGCTCCACCGGGAGTCCAACGGTTACGGTTCAACTGCCTCTGAAGGATGAAAATACCATTAACACGCACGTCTCGGTTCCCGATGGTGGCACGCTGTTATTGGGTGGCCAGAAACAGTTTGGCGAGATCGAAAAAGAATCCGGTGTCCCGGCACTTAGCAAAATTCCGATTCTCAACCGTCTCTTCGCCAACAGATCGAAAGCCAAAGATGAAAGTGTGATGCTGATTCTCATTAAGCCGACGATCATTCTGAAGGATGAAATGGAAGAAGATGAGTTTGGCACTATTCTGACGAATAAATACAAATGATCAGTCAGCCCCTTATAAACAAAGCCCGTATTGCCAATCAGCAATACGGGCTTTTTGTGTATTAAGGGGTCGCAGGGGATTCGTATGCCATGCCCTTTTGTAATAATTCGGCAGGGCTTGCGTCAAAGGATATCAAGGCCCATGAAATGGATCAGGCAATAATAAACATCTCGGACGCACTCTTACGGGGTGCCATGGAAATGTTCAAATCCGGTCCCAAGACATCCCTGGCGACCTGCGAGGCTAAATTCGGGGAATTATTATGTTCGCTCAGATGAGATAAAATCAACCGCTGCAACTTTTTGCAACTGTCCAGAACGAGGTCTGCCGCCTGACGATTGGACAAATGCCCGCCATCGCCTGTAATGCGTTTCTTCAGCCAGGGGGGATACGCACCCTTGGCGAGCATTTCCGGGTCGTAATTACTTTCCAGATAAAGACCATCCAATTCAGTAAGCCACTGTTCGATGCCGTCAAAGCGATGCCCCAGGTCGGTAAAAATGCCCAGTTTTTTACCTTCGCTGCTGATCACAAAGGCTACCCCCTCTTTGCCGTCATGGGCCGTTGGCACCGTCTGGACAACGGTCTGGCCAAATTGCAGTACGCTGCCGGCGTCAAAAAGATTTACGTCTCGAACGGCGCCCTGTTTGGCCTTACATGACTTCCAGGAGCCATGGGTCATATACAATGGTGCCGCGGTCCGCCGGTGAAATATTCCGGCATGGCGGGAATGGTCGCTGTGGTCATGGCTGATCAGCAGCGCCTTGATATTGGCAATGTCCCGGCCATGCAAGGAAAGTCGCTGATAGGCCTGTTTGGCACTGATGCCGGCATCGAATAACAATTGAACGTCCCGGGTCTCTACGTAAAAACAATTACCGCTAGAGCCGCTTTGAAGTGCGCACGTTGATATCATGTAGATTAATCGTCCTCAAATTTCTTAAGAATATCTTCGGGGATGTCAAAATTCGCTGAAACATTCTGTACATCTTCATGATCATCTAATGCGTCCATCAGTCCCAGGATCTTTCGGGCGCCATTTTCATCTAATGTCACCGTGGTAGAGGGGATCTGTGAAATTTCAGCCATCTGGGTAGGGATATTATTCTCTGCCAGGGCTTTTTTAACATCGGCATAGGCCTCGACGTCGCAGGTAATTTCGTAGAGATCATCAAGACGGACAAAATCTTCCGCGCCGGCTTCCAGGACTATCTCCATAACGGTATCTTCCTCGGCATCGTTTACACTGACAGAAAAGATCCCTTTTTTGGAGAACAGCCAGGCCACGCAACCACTGGCCCCCAATGACCCTCCGCGGGTATCAAACACTTTTCGCAATTCCGGAGCGGTTCGGTTGCGATTGTCGGTTAAGACTTCACACATCACCGCCACGCCGTTGGCGCCGTAGCCTTCGTAAAGGACCTCTTCAAAGCTCGCCCCACCCAGGTCGCCGGTCCCTTTTTTGATCGCTTTTTCGATCGTATCTTTGGGCATATTGGCTTCCTTGGCCTTGTCAATCGCATAGCGCAGCGTCAGGTTGGCGTCCGGGTCGCCACCGCCATTTTTTGCCGCGACGATGATCATCCGGGCTACTTTGCTCCATATTCGACCCCGTTTTGCGTCGATCGCTGCTTTTTTATGCTTAATTCCAGCCCAATGCGAATGTCCTGACATAATGTTGCTCCATATTTATTTTGGCACAAGGATGCTTGTGTCTACCTGGTCGTCGCCTCGTTAAAGATCGGGGCCACGTCAATCGGTTGGTTTTCGTTTAATTGTCGTAATTTCTTTTGAGTATGCTCCAGCTCTTTTTTAAGCCAGATCTCATTTTTAATACGTCGGGCCAAATCATCCAGCGCCCGCTGCCAGAACACTCCAGCTTCTTTCTTTCGTCCCAGGCGGTACAATATATCGCCCAGATGGTTCAAAATTTCCGCATCGGGCATGGCCATCGATGCGGCAGACTGATAAATATACACTAAAGCGGGAAGAAAATCACCCTTTTTATAATAAAACCAGCCCAAACTATCAAGTGTTGGCGTCGATTTGGGGTCATTGAGCAGCGATTCTCTGAGGAGTTGGTAGGCCCTGTCGGTGTTTTTATGATTTTCAGTAAGCGAATAGGCCAGATTATTCTTTATCGCGGGATTATCGGGATATTCCCGCAATATCGCCTCCAGTTCATTAATGGATTCATCTATCTTTCCTATTCTATCTAACAGCACACTATATTGCAACCGTGCCATAATATCATTCGGATCACTCTCTACAATCGCCTTTTGCTGCTCAAGGGCCTGACCGGTCTGGCCGGCCAGGGTCAAAACACGTACTTTTAACTGGGGTCTGTAGGGGGAATCCGCTGGAAGGGGTAATTTCTCGATTCGATCTAATGCCCGTTTCCACTGGCCGTTGACCAGGTCAAGCGTAACGCGAGCATCAAACCACTGCGAAAGGAGCTGTTTATTGTCTTGAAGTTCTTCTAGAATCACTTCGGCCTCATTGAGATTCTTTTCCTGGCCGGTATTGATCAATATATTAGCCAGCTGAATTCGCATCGTATCGTTTTGGGGATCGGTTTTGATGAATTCACGCTGCTGTTGGGCCGCGGCCTGAAAATCACCTGTCGCCTGCAAGGTCAATAAGTAGGAATTTCTTCTTTTGCGATCATCCGGGCTGGCCAGGTGCCATTGACGCGCTTTTTCAATCGCTTCTGCAGAGCGTCCCTGGTCAATCAGTGTGGTATATATTTGAAGGCGGATACCCGATTGATCGGGTCGAATCGCGAGTATTTTCTCCAGTAAAGAGAGACTCGCCTCAAATCGCATTCGAATATTCAGCGTTCGGGATAGCCAGTTTGCCAGGGCCACTTGTTGGGGGGCAATGTCGCGGTCACGGGAAAATAACGTCACTGTTTCCGCCGCCGCTTTATCATAGTCCCCGGCGTCGGTAAGGGCCCATACCAGGTTTGACCCCATCGTGGCTATCTGTTCTTCACTGGCGGGTTTTTCCTTGTCCGTTGGGTTTTTGACCCGTTCATACCATTCCTGGAATAATCTGACCGCCTGTTGATATTCCCGGTTGATCACAAACAATCGAACCGCTTCGGCTTCAAGTGTCTTGATGACCTTTAGATCCCTTCTGAACGACTCGTCTTTAAGCCGCTCTAATAATAAAGCCAGGGCCTCTGGCGACTGGTCGGCGTACCGCATGGCACTGAGGGCTGCTCGTAAACGATCCGGGTCGTCCGGGTTCATTTTATAACGCTGCAATCGGTGCCGGGCGGATGCTTTGAACGCTCCCTGTTTTTCATTCAACTGCGCCGCTCGTAATAAAATGCGGTCATTATCAGGAAACATCGCTAAGAGCCGTTCCATTTCGCTCACGGCTTTTTTGACCTGATCTTCCGCCACGTATAGGTCACTAAGCACAAACGCGGCCGCTTGGGCCTTGGGGTGCGCTTCGACAATCTTCATGACATCCCGTACTAATGCTTCTCGCTTCAAATTTGCCGCTTCGCGAGGTGATTTCGATTGGATGTCGAGAAACAGCCGCGTCATTTTTCGTCCGCGTGTAATGGCATTGATCCGTATCGAATCGTCCGCTACCTTATTGGCCTCCCAGCGAGCGTACAGGACGATCAGGTGATGGTAGACGTTCAGACTGTCGGGTTGATTGGCCAGGACCCGCAGTAATATACTTTCGGCAGGTTCATAATTCCCCTGATGCTGCATAACCCGGGCTAGATCGAGGTATGCGCCGTTATGGTTCTTGTCACGGGTGATCAGCTGGCGATAATGATCGGCCGCCCGGTCATACTGTCCCAGGCCCGAGAAGGCCCGTCCGGCGAAACGCAACATTTCAGGTGTCATGTCCTTGTGCGTACTCTCGCTGCTGTGGTCGCCTTCGATCCATTCCAGGGCTTCCTTGTAGTCTCCTCGTTCAAGCAGGATTTCGATCAATCCCGCACGGCCATTACGAAACGCCGGCGCGATCGCCAAAGCCTTTCGATAGTAGTCTTCAGCGAGTTTTGTCTTGTGATGTTTATCCGCCAGATGTCCCAGGAGGTAATTACCCACACAGGATTCATTCAACGCCGGTTCGGTGCGCCATTGTTCAAAAGATGTCTCCCAATCCTCGATCGATTCCAGGTGCCCCTCTAAGCTCCGCAAAATATCCGGCAGGTGCGGTTCATCCAACTGCATATGACGGCTATGGGCCACCAGCATTTTCTGCCATTGCCCTGTTTTGGCATATAACGCCCCCAGGTCACGATAGACCAACGGGTCGATGTTGTCCTGAGAGGCCAGGTTGTTTAATATTTCCTCGGCCTTGGCATTCTCATCGGCCAGCGCCAATCCTAATGCGTAAAGCCGATCATTCAATATCGGGCCGCTCTGGGGTGCGTGCCATTGCTCGATCTCAACGAGGTATGCTTTGTATTTGGCCATCTTCTGGGTTGCATCATAAAATGTTTTCAAAATGTCCGAGGCGTCATCACTGACCGAAATCCCGTATCGACAGAGGGCGGTTACCTGGTCATAGCGGGTTTTTAAACGGATCGACTGTTGCAGCAGCGACATGACAAACGATTGAAACATATCCTCCTCCTGGCCGTCCAGTATCGCCTGAGCCTCACGTAACAGTGTAACGCACTGGTCCATGTGTCCCATTCGCAAATGCAATTGTGCCATGATCAATATGGGGACATGTGGCCGTCCCGCCAGTTGCCCGGCGGTATTATTGGCCTGGCCGTAATTCCGCTGTTCGATCAGGAGGTTCCAGGCGCTGCGATAGTGGTCGCAGGCCGCGGTCAAAAAACCGCCATTTGACAGGGCGCCTGCCAGTTGCATTTTTAAAATCAGGCTCACCGGGTTATCCTCGGTTGCCTGGGGCGAGGACAACGCTTTACTGAAAAAGCCACCGGCGAGCAGGTGGTTTCCATTTCCCAATGCTATTTCGCCAAGATACTGCCATCCTTTATAATTATTCGGTTCCAGCAATACGGCCTGATACGCCGCCTGCCGGCCGTCTTGCTCATTACCCAGTCCCAGGTGGCCCCTGGCGAGTAGTTCATACAACCGCCCATTGCCCGGGTCATGCTTTAAGCCATTTTGAGCCTGCTGAATCACCTTCTCATAGAGGGCCTGGTCGTGGTTGTTTCCCGAAATGTCCTTTAATAGCCATCGCCCGCGTACAATGGCTTTTTCCGCTTCTAACCGGTCCTCCCCGGAAATCTCACCGGCCGGCTCAACTCGTTCCTTTATTCCATCCAGAACGACCTGAGTTACATCCGGATAATCAACATTTTCCAGCTTGACAAGCATATCCTCATACTGCCGCAGTTGCAGTCCCGGCGTCATCAATTCCGCCGGCACCCGCCCATACCGCTGCTCTTCATCTACAACATTCTTTCCTGGCGGATCACTGACTTGTTCGTCATGGTCTATCCTGCCGACACCCTCCTGGCATCCATCGAGACATATTCCCGATAAAACCACCCCCAAAAACCACAATAATGTATAGTATCTATATAGTTTCATGCCCCCTTTCATACCATCATACCCGGTTTGATGTCAATGAAAATATTTCCGTACGAACCGACAAATGGCCCAAAAATTGACGTGGGAATCATAGCTCTATTGCATTCAAATATTTAATTTGTCATCCGATCGTCACAAATGCAAGCAGGGCCCCTAACACCAGAATCGCTATTGCGATTCGCAAGACCCAGGTGTAATGTCCGCTGGTGGCGATGTTCAAGACGAAATATATCCCGCAGATTAACGCCGTCAGGGCCACTGCCGAAAAGATCAGCGACACCCAATATGACATTCTGGCGTTATTGGCCGTCGGGTCATAACGGCCGGGCGAAAAATCAAGCAGCAACGCTTCACGCCATATTTTGCCCTGGCTGCCGTCCAGGGCCTGGGTAAAGCGATCTGTGATCAATCTCTGTATATCTTTTGAGCTGACCGTCATGCCGGGTCTTAATCGCCCATCTTCAACCATCTTCTGCGTTGCCAGTGTTTTTGCCTGGTCCAATGCCTCCCGACTGGCTTGCAATCGGCTGGTACAGGAACGCTGCGAATAAGCGACCAGGTACTGTCCATGCGGGTTCTGATTCAAAAAAACATCCAGATTATCTACCCATTTTTTATCCACATATTTCTGGAAATAATTAAAGGGGTTGTCTTTATATTTCAATTGAACTTCAACGGTCCCGCCCTGTTGGCCATTTTTCGAATAGCCCAATGTTTTTGAAAATGTCATCACCGCGTCGTTAGTGCTATATTGACCATTCTCGCTGTAAATCTGCACATCCTCCTGCGGATATTTACCCTCCAGAAAATCTCCCGCGACATAATGAACCGCTTCTTGCATATCTGCCATCGTATTAATTGTATGAACCAGTACCTTACCAACCTCCTCTTCATCCTTTC
>JAIPFO010000022.1 GCA_021736565.1 Phycisphaerae bacterium
AGTACATCCGGATAAACGAGCACGTTCCGAGGCCATGGGGGGCCTACAGGTACTACACAAACGAGCCATTCAAGGGGAACGATAGAACCGTTTTCACTCATCTGTTAGGCTACAGAATTCACCTCGGACTCAAAGTACAGCATGGTATCGTTCCGGTGGAGGAAGACGGGTCGGCCAATTTCCTCGTCCCTGCGGGTAAGAATATTTTCTTCCAGGCGCTCGATGAGAACTACTGCGAAGTGCAGCGTGAAAGAACGTTCGTCAACTACCAGGGCGGCGAGGTGGCATCCTGCATAGGATGCCACGAGGAAAAGAACGCCACCGCCATGCGGCCAGGCACCGCGGTGCTTGCTTTGAAACGCCCGCCTGACAAACCCGGCCCCCAGCCGGGCGAAACCACCGGCAGAAGAGCGTTGCATTTCCCCACGGACGTCCAGCCGGTTCTGAACAGGCACTGCGTTAAGTGTCATGACGAATACGTCGAGACGCCCGGACCGGACGGGCTGGGTGCCAACCACAGGGTCATCTATAACAACGCGTTCTCCAGGCCGTATGTTGCGTTGATGAAATCCAGGTGGGTTGGCAAGACCATCGACGAAGAAGATGGTGACGACTCGCGATACCTGGAGTACATGCCCCCGTACAGTCTCGGGTCGCACAGCAGCACACTTATCAAGGTGCTTCTGAATGGTGACAAAAACCACAAGAAATGGGATGCGATGGGACTGAGTCGGGGAGAATTCGTAAAACTGACCACCTGGATCGATTCCCAGTGCCAGTTCTACGGCACCTATTACGGCCGCAAACCGTTAGCCCAGGAAGGCGAATCTGATTTCCGACCGACTCCGACGTTCGAAAGTGCAACAGCCACCGAACCGCCTTACTGGGTGAAATAGCGGGCGGGTTGCCCGCTTATTGGGGGATTGGGATTTGGTAGAACCGTCTATTTGTTAAGATAGGCAAATTAACGGGTTTCCAAAGGTGAATTGAAGAATCGATGAAAATGCCATCAATCCCCCTGAATTCGGTTCCGATTGACATCCGCGTCCTGAGCATGCTTAAGGCCCGTTTTTCAAATTTTAAAAACGGGGCCGTCTTTTGGCCTGGAGATCACACGGTCGATTTAAATCGCACTATTACGAGTATTTCGCTTGACCCTCGGCCCTCGACCCCCGATAATGTGCCCATGGCTTTTAATCGACGTTTTAATGCGTCAATTTTGACGCAACCATCACTGTTAAGAGTACTTTCGGAGGTGTATCTGAAAGTAATAATTATTCATATTGTATACTAAAGCCTTGCGGGGCAAGGCATTAGGACAGTAAAAACTGCGAAAATGAACCGAAAGAGAAACTATGAAAAGACAAATTGAAAATCTTAATGATAATGTCCACGTCAAAGGTCAATCCTGGAGCGATTTATCGGCCTTTAAGATGCGGAATGCGGGCTCCAAAAAAACTGATGACGCTGGCGTCAATGATCGCGTTAAACCTTTGCTGCATTGCATTGTCATTTTTGTCCTCTTACTCACAGTCGGCTGTACCGCCGTAAAAGAGACCCCGCTTACCGGGCAGGTTTTTACTGAGGGTAAGGCGCAGATCGTCGAAGCCTTTAAGGACCCTGATAAGTGGATTCGAGAGGATCTCTGGGTTGAGACGGAATTTGATTCCGATGGCGATGGCAAACTCGACCGTGTGCATGTTGATGTCACACGCCCATTTCAAACGGATACCGAGAAGCTCAAACTTCCGGTCATCTACAATTCCAGCCCCTATTTTGCCGGGACCACCGGGCCGTCAAGAGACTTCTTCTGGGACACCAAACATGAACTTGGCGATGTCCCCCCCGTTCGAAAAACGCCACCGCCAATAAAGCGAGAAGGTAAGCGCCCGATCATCTCCAGGGCCCATGTCAAGGATTGGGTTCCCCGCGGTTTCGTGGTTGTCCACTCCTCGTCACCGGGCACCGGCCTTTCCCAGGGATGCCCCACGGTTGGAGCCGATAACGAATCACTGGCCCCCAAAGCAGTCGTTAACTGGCTGAACGGCCGGGCTAAAGGATACACCTCGCCGGAGGGGAATAAAGAGGTGCTCGCCTACTGGAGCACGGGCAAGGTCGGTATGACCGGCACCTCCTACAACGGCACACTATCGCTCTCGGCGGCAACGACAGGGGTCGAGGGGCTCGAAGCGATTATCCCGGTAGCACCCAACACCTCCTACTATCACTACTACCGTTCCAACGGCCTGATCCGGTCGCCCGGAGGATATATGGGTGAAGACATTGATGTTCTTTACGAGTATATCCACAGCGGCAACCCGGAACGAAAAGAATATTGCGATTGCGAGGTCCTTGGCAAGGAGATGGGGCAAGGGATGGACCGGATCACCGGGGACTACAATGACTTCTGGGCCGGTCGAGACTATATTCACGACCTCAAGCCCATGAAGGCCGCCATGCTGATGTCACACGGATTTAACGATTGGAATGTGATGCCCGAGCACAGCAATCGCATCTACCAGGCGGTCAAGGCCATGGGGATCCCCACAAAAATTTATTATCATCAGGGCGGCCACGGCGGCCCGCCCCCGATGGACATGATGAACAAGTGGTTCTCGCACTACCTTTGCGGCGTGGATAATGGCGTCGAAAAAGGACCACGCGCATGGATCGTACGCGAAAATGATGACCAGAAAAAACCGACCGCCTACCAGGACTATCCCAATCCGGACGCCTCGCCGGTCACGTTCCACCTGAACGCCGGTGCGCCGAAGGCCGGTAAACTATCGACCAGCACTCCAGAAAAACAGGGAACCGAAAAACTGATCGATAACTATTCATTTAGCGGTACCGTCCTGGCCCAGGCGGAATGGACCGATCATCGGCTGATATACACCACCCCCGAATTGACCGATGCCGTGCATCTTTCAGGCACCGCCACGCTCACCATCAAAATGGCCAGCAGCAAACCGGCGGCCAATCTGTCCGTCTGGATGGTTTCTTTGCCCTGGAAACAAGGCTCAAGGCAAAATGTCAAGATCACTGATAATATCATCACACGCGGCTGGGCCGATATGCAAAACCGAAATTCCCTGACCCAAAGCGAACCCCTGGTGCCCGGTGAATTCTACGAAATGACATTCAGCCTTCAGCCCGATGACCAGATTATCCCCGCCGGCCAGCAGATCGGCCTGATGATCTTCTCTTCCGACCGCGACTACACCCTCCTGCCTGAACCGGGAACATCGCTGACGGTCGACCTTGACGGCACCTCGTTAACCCTCCCGATCGTCGGAGGGGCCGAAGCATTTAAAAAGGCCACAGCACCCCAAGAAGAGTCCGATCAAAATAGTAAAAAGTAATATTGGCACCAGTGTCATAATTATTTCTGAAGCCCGTCTTCCACATCATAAAGGGCGATCCGCCATCCAAAGGCTGGTCTATGACCTTTGGCAGATGACTTTTGACGTGGGGATCATATGTTAAACAACTCAGAAAATATTTACTGGATGTCGCCATGAAACTATTATACTTAATAGTACTGCCATTAGCCCTTTTCGGGACTGGGTGTTCTTGCTTTTATGGCATCCCCAAATCCGGAATCGCTCTTGAAGAACGTCTTTTCAAGTCAAGACAAATCATAGAAAAAAGAAAACAGGAAGCCCATCGTTTTACCTTAAAAGAAAAAGCCGCCATTTACGAACAATGGATATTAGGGCATTTCATGGCGGAACCATATTTCCTTATACGTAAGCAAGTGAACGCCAAAAAGCCTTCGGATAATTGTGGTTACCTCGAAGATACTTCTGCATTTTTAGCGGGGCTTGCCTTTAAATATGGTGCAACCGGCGATCTAAAATCCCAGGGGCTGGCACTGAAAGTGGTGACGTCACTACAAGACCTGGATTGGAGTAATGGCCTGGATGGCTATATCCCTTTCTCTGCAAACATTAAAAACAGCCGGCTTCATATCGCGCAAAATGAAACCCATGTCAATGCCTATTCCCAGCTGTTCTTCTCCTATTTTACCGCTATGACACTATTTGATGACCCGGCACTTAAAAACGTCATCAGAAAACACATGAACCTGATCACGAATTATTTCCTAAAACATAATTTGGTTTTGAAAGATAATTTTGGAAATAAGGTCCCTTTTAGTGACATAACATCGTCGGCCTTTAAACTTTCTGCCGGACGGTGCCTGGATGGCCTGGTCTTTGTCGATTTTTCGCTCTGGATTTTGGAGAACCAAAAGGATTCTGAAGCTTACACGAAACTTACCGAAATCAAAAAGGAGATGGTTTCAGATGGTTATTACAGGAAAATTGCAAATTTGCATTTTAAGTTTTTCACTTTCGAATTGCCCAGCGATTCAACCGATTGGCTCAATTTCATACGCCTGTACATATTGAATCAGATCGAAAATAATGACCATTATAAGAATGCTTTGAAAAAGCTGTTTGCCTCGCAGAGAAATGAATATAACCCCCTGTTCAATAGCATTTATGCCTCGGTATTTTGTGACAAGACCGATGAAGTAAAAGAGAAAACATTGTTTTACCTGAACTCGTTTCCATTAACCCTGGATAACGCCGAAGTCATTAACAGCCAGAATCCGGACGTAAAGAAAAAGTTCTTCTTACAGTTGACCAAGAACAAACTCATACCGGAATCAAAACTTCCCCTGGAAATATACAAACGGCCATTCCGCGGACTGGAATGGAAAAGAAATCCTTGCAGACTTGACGGCAATTTGGGTAAAGATGGAAATATAATATACCCCGGTACAGACTTTTATTTAGCGTATTGGATGGGGCGATATTATGGATTAATGACTGATCTGGATTAGTGTTGCACAAGAAGTTTTATGAAAAAGAAATCGTGCTAGAGGGGACACTCCCTTAGAATATGATAAAAAATATGAACAACCTGAACGAGCTAAGTGATCACTAAAGAACGCCTTTTTCAGACACGAACAATTGATATCATATATGCTCATTAAGGTTAGAAAAAAGTGCTATTCATCGGCTTTTTGAATATTTAGAAAATCCTTAGATAATTTGTCATTTGCATTCTGTATATTTTTAGATATATTAGATAAAGCACTAGAGAAAATTTCCCATCTTTTATCTTTAGTCCGAAATGACATGTAACGTGCATGGATCTGGCACATGTCAAAGCAGACCATGAGGCGAGCTCTGGTGATAGTCCTTTTCTTGAATTCTTCGTCAGAGATTTTTATGCCGCCAAGTCTTATGTAATATGCTTCATCGATTAGGTCAGTAATTTCTTCATCGCCGATGGTCTTTAGGTCCAGTGCGTTAACTTTCTCTAAGACCTGTTCCAATTCCCTGTACATGTAAAAAATAGTTAGGTAATTTTTTACCCTGTTTTCGTCAATAGATAAGGGGTCTGAACGCACGAGTTCTGAGTTATTTGTCTTAGTGTTTTTTATATTAGCAAGGAATTGTTCTTTGAGATCTATAAGCTCTGCATATATGGAAATATGTTCAGATGATTCATAGGTTAAGTAAAGGTACTTTGAAATACATATAGCTTCATTTATGGAAGCAAGCATGTTTGCACTGGATTCATTGAAAGTCGCAACATAAGATTGAGGGTGGAATGAGATGTAATAGAGAGATATGTCTTCGCAAAGTGTTGACCACTGTTTTTGAAATCTAAAAAATTCGTCTTCATTCTTAAGCTTAAAATTCCATGTCTTTTGGATTCTTTTAGTCTCAGTGTCCAGTAATTTTTTTTCATCTTTACCAAGGGCTGTAGATCTGTTAAAAAAGTGCTGGCAGGCTTCGTTTGAATTAAGCTTACTAAGACGGCTACTTGATTTTATATAATCATATGGATAGGGATTTCCATAAGGCAGGCCAAATGCTTTTCGTGCATCATTTAGAGCAAGCATAGTTATCTTTGAACGAGATTTTGGTACTTTTCTTTTCCAGGTGCTGGTCTTACTGAACTGTTCAAGGTTAACAATCACTTTATAGAGTGGCTCTTTTATGTTAGTCAGGTTGTCTTCTGAAGGTGATTCAGAATATGTTTTTATAGCTTGTTTGATCTCACCAAAACCAATTACATATTTTTGAAAGATTTCCATGTCTTTGATTGTTTTTTTTGTTTCGATCAATTGTTGCTCTTGTTCTTTTTTATAGTTCTTTACATACTCCTGAAACTCTTGCTCTTTTGGGTATGATTGATTGCGAGTTTTCAGTTTTTCCATGAGACCCATCGGTGAATATTTTGAAGTATTCAGCTTCGCCGGAAATGCGTCAATTATGACAAGTGAACAAGCCTGATTTAAGTTGAAAAAGTGCCGGCCTATTTCTTTTGCATCTGTTGGGAATGGGTTGTTGTTAGGTTGCAAAGATTTGCAAGACTGACAGGTTGACATTGAAGTCAAGATAACCAATGAAATGATTCTTTTAGTGTTCATCTTATATCTCACGAAAGAGTGGAATTAAAAAATTTACGAATATGGGGGCTATGTAAGAAATAAATGAGTATGCCTGAGCTTATGGGAGACTCATTTATAACAATGGTGATGTTACTTGCCTGCTTTTATTGAGTCATGAATTCTTTGCAATTTTTTGAAAAGATTTTTATTAGCTGTTGCAATAGCGAGCTTAAGTTTAGCTGTTTTTACGCCATAATCTATCCATTCCTTATTTCGAGTCCTATGGTAAACATAGAGGATATGGTTCTCGCAGACATCAATGCAAGTTGTTAATCTCATGATATTACATAGTCGTCTTTTATCTGGGACATTGTATAGACTAGCAGCACCAAGCCTGATATAGTATGATTCCTTAAGGAGTTTTCTGAATTGCCCTTCAGAGTATTTTTGCTTGTTTGTTTTACGAAGTTTGCTGGTAACTGAGTCCATAGCTCTGTCAATATCGTACATGTCTGAGAAAATATTTATCTTATTTTCTTCGACAGAAAGTGTGCGGGCATTAGATTTACCATTGGCAGATACTTTAAGCTTCATTGCGACCTTATACAATTTGATTTTGAGACGCAGTATGTCTGTTTTTACTGTTAAGTACTCGCTAACTCCATATGTTAGACAAAGATATTCGGCAATCGTGCTTGCTTCATTTATGGATGCAAGAAGATTGGGTATGAGCTCGTCTATGATATCGCTATTTGATGCCGGCTTGAAATCGGCAAAATAGATTGCCATTTCTTCGGTAAGGGCAGACCATTCTTTCTGAATCTTTTCAAATTCTTTTTCTTTGTCTTTAGCAAGCGGAAAATCTCCAGTACGAGTTATCCGTTTCATTTCGCCATCCATCAATATTTGTGTTTTTTTATCCAGTTTAATTGCCGTGGCGACAAATTGTTTTGACGCCTCTCTTGAGGTTAATTTACCAAGACGCTTGCAGGTATCTTGATATGTCTTGGATTCATTCTTTGTAGACTCTGCAAAGCATAAGTTTGAGGTTAATATTATAGTTAAGGCCAATCGTGTTGTGATTTTATTACTCTTCATGTTAGTTTTCCAAATTAAGAGTCGTTAAAAATACTAAAAAAACGATTTTAGAAATATGGTTGATATGAGTGACAGTTTTCCTTACTGTAATATGTAGAAGTTATCCCAAAACCCAAACATGACCATGGTTAAGAGCGTAATAAATATAACCTCATAATATTTTCCCATCGATTTTCGTATCAAACTTATCATATCCCAAAAAAACAAAATGTCAACTTAGTCAACTTAAAAAGATTCTTGGATAGCGAATGGGGCACTCCCTTAAAATTTCCTGTGTGGGTGATTTTATAAAGATGTTATTTTGCGGAATTCATTGGGTGTTGCCAGCCTTCGGCTGCTCTTCGACCTACGGCGATGGTTTTCATGTGGTGACCACAAGGGATTGGCCTGATAGAGGCACGCCCTTTTATAATGAGCCCCGGACCCTTTTATGACCCTGTATGGTTACATGTAACGCCCTTTCAGGGCTTGTGATTATACCCAGGTGGAATGTCATGCCCCTGTGGGGCTGAGTGTCTGGGGGCTAAGAAAGGTTTTTTCCCTTAGATTTTTTTTAAACGCTATTTTTTTAATCTTAAAGAACGTTTTTCAATGCGTAAACCTCATTGTTTCTTGTGAATCAAGATATTTTTCCAGAAAAACATTCCAATCGTCCCCGAAATGCTTTATACTCAGGTACCGGCGTCATCAATCTTTATGAAGCCCGTTTTCTGCCCTTTCAGGGCGATTTTTTAAAGAGTGGGCATGATTTTTGACGCGGGGATATTATTGGATTCTTGAGAAAAATACACATTGAACGAGGGCTCTTTATGAACGCTAAAAACGCATCAGTTATTGGTCTTATCTTCCTTTCATTACTTGTTATTCCCGCATGGGGGGAGATTTCGGCCCCCAAGGTCACGGTATCGGCCCTTGAAAAGGAATATCTTTTCCAGGCGAATGGCGTGCCGACGGCCGGGCTTATCCAGGACCACATTGGCTGGGCCCGCCAGATGGTTGAACGGCTTAATAAGATCAAGGCCCCGGCATCGGTAAGCTTTAAAAAGGAGCTAAAGGCCCTCAAGACGATTGAAAGTCAGCTTACCAAGGCTGATCTCACGGAAGAAGCGCTTTTGAAGTTGTATCTTGACACTCGTGAGGTCAAGCGATCGATTGCTTTTAAAAATCCCTTTATCGATTTCAATAAAATTCTAGTTATTGATAATCCTTACCCCGGTCGTTCTCAGGAACCGGCTCATGAGGCCCGGCATCGCAATGGTCATCTGGCCCAGAATGGCGGCCGTCTTGTGGTTCTTGGGGGGCTGGATCCGGATTCGCCCGTTAAGCAGCTTGCCCCCGAAGCAGGGCAGCTGGGTTCTTTCTGGCGGCCGGACCTGTCGTTTGATGGTACGAAAGTCCTTTTCTGTATGAAGCCCCAGGATGAGCAGGTTTTTCATATTTTTGAAATGAATGCTGATGGTACCGATCTTAAGCAGCTCACCTTTGGCGATTATGATGACCTCGACCCGATCTATCTGCCCGACGGTAAGATCATGTTCTCGACCTCCCGGGCGAATACCTATATCCGCTGTATGCCCTATACCTATTCGTTTGTGCTGGCCCGCTGTGATGCCGATGGCAAGAATATTTACATCATCTCCCGGAATTCTGAATGTGACTATCTTCCCTCGCTGATGAATGATGGAAGGGTGATCTATTCCCGGTGGGAATATACCGATAAGGCGCTCTGGCGTGTACAGAGTCTCTGGACGGTGAACCCTGACGGGACCAACGTCCGGGCCTTCTGGGGCAATCAGAGCGTCTGGCCTGACCATACCACCGAACCCCGGGCCATCCCCGGCTCGCAGAATATTTTCTTTACCGGGCTGGGGCATCACGCCTGGTTTGATGGTTGTGTCGGCCAGATCAACCCCGCCGAAGGGCTTAACTTCCCGAAGGGGCTTTATAAAGTGACCCAGGATGTTGAGTGGCCGGAATCGGGTGACGGGCCAATCGACCCCAAGCTGAACGATCAGTATCATAGAGAAGGGGCTTATGCCGAATATAAAACACCCTATCCGCTTAGTGAAGAATATTACCTTGTCTCGGCCCGCTCGGGTGGGGGGCGTGCCAAGTTCAAACTGTTCCTGATGGACGTCTATGGGAATCGGGAACTCCTCTGGGAGGGAAAATACAATGCGATCCACGCGATGCCCTTTAAGGCTCGCGTTGTTCCTCCGATGCAGCCTGACAGCGTAAAATGGCCGAAGATCGACCCGGCGAAGCCCCAGGCGGTCGCCCCGGGAATTCTTTATACCAATAATGTCTTTGACGGGGCCCCGGAAATCCCCCGTGATAAGGTGAAATATCTGCGTATTATTCAGATGGACCCCAAGACCTATTCCACCTGGGCCAAGACGTATCAGCATGATGGACCGGCGGTGGGGGCCTCGCAGGCCGAATCGGTGAAGTTTGTGCATGGAACCGTGCCGGTGGAAAAGGATGGCTCGGTCTGTTTTGAATTGCCGCCGGGTAAGGCTTTTTACTTCCAGCTTATCGATGAAAATTATATGTGCATTCAGAATATGCGGTCCTTTACCGGGGTGATGCCCGGGGAAACTCGCGGCTGCAACGGCTGCCATGAGCTGCAGCAGAATACCGGCAATACCTCTTCCAGCATTCCTAACAGGTCTATCGCCATGACCAATGGGCCGGTGAAGCCTACCCCGCCACCATGGGCAGGCCAGTCGGTCAGCTACCAGCGGTTTGTCCAGCCGGTACTGGATCAGTATTGCGTTGAGTGTCATAATGAAAAACATAAAAACCCTGCGCTTAATTTTAAGTTCCGCGATTCGAAGATCGGTTGGCAGATCAGGGTTCAGACGCGTCCGGATGAAAAATCTCCATTTACGGAGCCTTATCTGACCCTGGCGGCTCGGGGGGACTATGTACGATGGGGGCAATCGATGGAAAAAGATGATGTGGGTGTCCCGGTATCTCTGGCAGGTACATTTATCGTTGAAGGTTATGGCACGCACGACCCTGAGTCTCTCAAGACCTTGCCGCCCATGTCGATCCTGTCGCATAAATCCAAAGTCATCCGAAACGCCATGAGCGGCAAGCATCACAAGGTGAAAGTTGATCAGGCGTCATTACGCCGGTTGATCGCCTGGACCGATTGCAACGGGCCATACCTGGGCAAAGAAGAGATTCGCCAGATGTATGACCCCAAGATCGAAAATATTGCCAGTCTGCCCGTTCGGCCGCGTGTCGGGACCGCACCGGAGATTCAGCGATTCAACCTGTATCAGAATGGTAATTCAGTGGCCGCGGCCACCGGGCCGCTGAAGCTTGCCCCGGATAACTATCAGTCGGCCCGGCATGGTAGTTCCTTACCAAGGCCTGAATCGCTTTTGGCGGTTCCTGCCGCTTACCGGTCCCTTGAAACACCCAAGAGCCAGGGGCTGCCCCAAAAAGCCAAAATCATCTCCGCGGCGTATGGGCAGGGCAAAACGTACAAAGATGTTACCGAGACCGTCAAGGGGCTCTGGACGGCCGGGCAGTCTACGAAGCTGACACAGTATAATACATTTTTTGGCGATCCGGTCTTTGGTGTCGCTAAGGATCTGAAAATCACCTACACGCTCGCCGGGAAGACGAAAGAAGCGATTTTCAGTGAGAACACGCCCATTCAAATAATGCGGTAAGGCCGGGGCGGTGTTCTGGCAAAGTATTCTAAAGCGGGAAGCGGGTGTATGTATGGCCGGCTTCCCGCCTTTATTATCGAACCCCGACGTCGGTGTCCCGGATGGTTTTGGCGCCCGGTTTTCGCATTTTAAAAAGGGGATGTGAAATGCATGAAACGGCTTGGGGGGGCGTTAATATGCAATTGGGTCTTTCATGATCTCGCTGGATGGCGATGGATTTACAGGCGACAGGAAGCGAACGAATGAATGGAAAAAGCGATCATTATCACCTTGATCCGATCGTTCCTGCCACGCGGGCACTCGCCTTGTTTATGGCGGTTTTTTCGCTGCTGAATATCATCGGTGAGGCACCAGTGCAACGTTCTGGCCATCCCGGCCAAAGAAACGCGATCCCTGGTCAGGCTCCCCCCGTATACTTTGCGAGAAATAGCGGCACTATGGGTCTATTACCTTGGTCCGCTGGCGATTTGGTGATCTTTGTATGGCCATTGACCCCGTTTCTCGGTTAGAATGCAATCCTGATTATTTGACGGGGTTTGGCGATTTTGTCTGAATGTGGCCATGATTCAAAAAGTATGCAAAAGCCCTGTGGCATATGGGGTCGGGGTACTATCGTCATTCAGCCCGGCGGGGCGGTCGGCCCTGTAATGTGATGTAAGTGGCTTCAGGGAAAGGGTTTACAGTTATCGCATTGATGGGGCAGGGTGTTCGTTGGCCTGTATCGGGCTGATAGTGGGTTGTGTTGCAATGACCAGGATGCCTGTCCCTTCATTTATTATCTTGCCATTTCTTGACAGGAAAGCTATAATCAAGTTGCTTACTAGTCTAATGACGCCAATAGCGGTACACTGTAAAATCCCCTTGAGGGAGCGAATCTCTGAATATCTTATTTCAGGTGGCAACTTATCTTCGCTGATATTTCCGAAAAGGAGGTGTTGATGCAATTTAATGATAGAGGTCTTTGTGTTTTTTAGGCGGAGCCGGCCGTTCAGGATTTGCTCTGCCAGAGGAACTCCAGCGAACGCTGGTAATGGATGCGTAATGCTAAAATGGTGTTATTTTAATTTCAAGAAATTGATGGATAGTGATCGCGATCGAACGGTCCCGTTTCGTTGGGATATAAATATATAAAATTTAAAGACTTATGTTACGCGCGGTCCGGAAAATTGTACTCGGATGAGTATCATATTTATTTTAGTTTCAAAGTGGAGATTTAGATCATGAGTATTTTAAGAACAACTTTAAGTGCGACGTTTTTTTCAGCCTTGCTGATAGCCCTTTTACCTGTAAATGCCTCGGCATATGAAGCCTCGGCCGCCGGTGCGTGCAGTGTACCCAACTCCCATACGGATGCCTGGCGATTCTATGACAGGATTAGAAGTTTTCCGGGATGGGACGGGAACTTTTATAAAGAAGATACCAACAGCAAGGAGATACAGTATAAAAGAGTGGACCTGGGCGGTCAAAATAACTCCTGGGTGGACAGCAGTGATATCCATTATCACATCAGCCATGGCGGCACCCGATACGACCCCTATTATAACAAGGACCTGACGGCCATTCTTTTTGAAGATGGCACCTCCCTTGTGCCCAGTGAAGCCCGGTCTGCCTGGGGCGACAGCGACCTTGAATGGATCGGTTTCCGTAACTGTAAGCTCTTGAACGATACCTCTAGAGCGTATTGGGCCAACGCCATGAACAGGCTGCATTTGCTGCTGGGCTTTAAGACCAACAGTTCCAAGCAGGACAATTTCGGCAAGATATGGGCCAATAATATGCGTCAGACCACTATTTTGTGGTTTACCATACCCGGCCAGACGATTACCCAGGCCTGGTTTCATGCCACTGACGCAACGCAGCCCAGCGGGACAACCGCGCGGGTTCTGGCGGAAGTGCACAATAACTATAACGACCATCTTTGGGGCAATGGTTATACCTCGTCGGACCCGACCGTTGACAATTGGTATTGGTGGTGGGACCATGTGGCCGGCAGTCCGCCCTATTTGCGTGCCAATGGTATCGACGCCATGCGAGCTTACCGGGTTGTCCCGCGTACGGTTGATCTCAGCTATGCCCGGTCCATTGGGACCGCGTTTGGGTTGACCAGTGAGGTGGCCGAAACGTGCGACTCATTGGTCATGGCCGATCTGGGGGATCCGGAAAATCCCAGGGTTCTGGAAATCTCCAAGACCACGGGGCATTACAATTTTCGCAACGATGGTAAACTGTTTGTCGCGGACCCCAAAATCGGGCATTATGATCCCGGCCAGGCGGTGGAAGTCGCACAATCTTTCCTGAACCGAAATAAACTTCTACCTGAAGATGCCCGGGCGTTCACTGTGGAATTCGATACATTAACCGAAGCGGACCGTGATAAGGGGACCGTCCGGCAGGTTCTCCAGCAGAATACGAATGTCGTCTGGGCCCGGCAGATCCCTGCCGATTCCCAAGGGACCCTGCTTTCTGTGGCCGGAGCCGGGGCCCGGATCAAGATTTATATCGCCGAAGACGGCAGTGTTATGGGCGGCTTGGGCAACTGGCGGGTGATTGAACCAGAGGAAAAAATGATTGCGGTTAATGACGCCCGGGAAACCTGGTCTTTCTTTGAGAGGTATGGACAGAAGGTTGCCGTTGAACCTGTATTTGTGGACTATGATGAAGCCGTCCCCAATTATGAAACCGCGACCCAGATCTATTATGAATTTTCATCTCATAAAAATCAAACCGAACTTATCCCCTGCTGGCTTTTTGAAGTGGAGTATTTCCTTCGGGGCAAGCCGGTTCTGACCGCCGATACGTTTATCCCCGCTTCCCAGGGTTATATGCCGCCGGCTGTCGAGATTACAAAGCCGGGTAACCTGGATCACTTCAACTATGGCGATACCATCGGATTCAGTTCCCAGGTGGCAACGGGTTTGGGCACTCCGCCCTTTACCTACAGTTGGCAGTCCAGTGTTGATGGCGTCTTGTCAACGCAGTCCACGTTTGATACCACGCTGCTCAATGTCCATTGTCCGGATAAGGCTATGGACTGCAGTCCACTTCCTCACACCATTACCCTGACCGTTACTGATGCCAAAGGTCTGGAGTCGACCGACAGCATCCAGGTCACCATCAATGGTCCTTGTGACGAGTGTGACGACCCCGCCGATTTCAACCGGGACAAAAACATTGATCTGGTAGATTTCTCCTACTTTTCCAGTCGCTGGCTGAGCCAATCTGTCCAGGGGAAATAGGGTTCGTTTTAGAATGGACGCCGGATTTTGAATTAGAGCATTCAAGAACAGGCCATCCCTGCTGACCGCGGGTGTGGCCTGTTTCATTACTCAAGCTGACGTTTTCAGGCCGCCGTTGGGAAGGATCTCGGAAAAGACAGCGATGGCCTGGAAATGCATTTTTAAACCCATAGGGGAATTGAGAAAGAGGCCGGTATATTGCAAAAGGTCCTTCCTTATACATACGAGCAGTCGCTTTAAAATCGCTGTCACCGCCAGGGTATATCTTGAGGAAATGGAAGGTCCCAGGCGTCTTTTTGTTAAGAGGTGGAAAACGGGCTTCGGGAATAGTTTGAGGCGATCCTCAAAAATAATCGACATCACCTTGGCCGATCCACCCGGAATCAGGACCATCCCAGAGGTCCTCGTAGCGATCCGCGGCGGTGGGTAAATTTTCTTGAATGTTAATATTTTTCCATTCGACCCGGCCATCGCCAAAAAGGCGGCTTCGTCCGGTCGCCTGGGGATTGGGCGAAAGGGCGGCGTTTCTGTTCGTCAATCCGATGCCGACTCTTTCGTTCCAGGACCAGCCGTTTTTACCATGATTATAGCGGTATGCCGAATCCGAACCGTCAAGATTCAAGATCTCGGCCATTAATAATTTCTGCTGCGTTAACATATTTCCGGTTAAATGGTGCCGGGCGTTCGCACTGAGTTGATTGTCGGGAATCAAGTCAATTCGGCCAAAGTAGCTGTATGCGATCTCGGCAAAATTGTGGAAGGGGAAATTTATTTTCTTCACCCAGGTTTCCATATACTCCGGACTGCAGCTTGGGCAGGTGACCATTTCATTGACCTTGCCGTCCCTGGTGTAATCCTGGCCAAAGGCCTCGATATAGGGATTGATACCATGAAGGTTCCATTCCCCATCAGAATTCGGGATCGGCACCGACGAGATGTAATGAGGATAGGCTCGACCGCCCCAGCGAGTGACTGTTTTCATGAGCTTATCATCGTTATCGCCCTGGTACATGAAAATGGCCTTTCCCCAGTTGCTCAACTGCACTTCGCATTTAATTCGCCGGGCACTCTCACGTGCTTTGCTCAGGGCCGGCATCAGAATGGCGACCAGCAACGCGATAATAGAGATAACCACCAGAAGTTCAATGAGCGTGAAACCTGTTTTTTGATTATGCTTTTTCATAATAATCAGATCCTCTCTACGACAGAAATATATTTCGACATACGATACTCTATTTTTATATTGTCACGGTCCATTTGTCAATATGTGGAATAAGGCACTACAAAAGGGCTGTGCCTTGAAATATCGTGAATCAATTCCCATGCTACCACTTTACATTTTTACATTTACGATTACCAGGTTTCCTTGTTTTCATCATACCAACCCCAACAATACAATCCAAGAAGAACCCAGATCGATTTTAGAAATAAACACTTTCTTGCTCTAATAATTGACGCAGTGTCAAAAGTATTGTAAAGCGTGAATTCTGGCTTTTAATCGACGTTTTTACTCATCAATATGGACTTGTCACGCAACCATCATAATTGAGTCGTCTTATTTTACGTTACGTTCGAATTATCAAGGTTGATGAACTTGCTAATGACATTGCATATTCTTTTTGCTTATCTTTTCCCTCTGGCCATCCAACTATGTTTGCATGTAAAGGCGGCTCATTATCAAAGTCAATATTTAGATCAGCCTCTTCAATGTCTTCTACGGTGATATCCGCTCTATAACCAATTTTTGAGTCTGTCGGGATATGGTCATCGGCCAATTGCCATATCTTTGCTTCAGTTTTTTTAAACTTCTCAGTATGAAAAACAGAAAGCTCTTTATTGGAATCCGGCATAAATGCACCGGGTTTCACTCGGCCTATCGTTTGAGCTATATATCTACGACTTCGAATAAAACGGCTTAAGCGAGCCTTAGAAGATATTTTTTGAGTTGAAGTCATTTGTTATGGATAGACGCCAGCGTCATAAGTGTTTTTGAAGCCCGTTTTCCGCATCTTAAAGGGTGATTTTAAAGCCGAAAAGTGACTTTTGACGTGGGAATCATGGATAGAGGGTTTTAAGTTGGAACAAAAATGATTCAGGTATTTTATTTTCGAATAGATCTAAACCACTTGATCTTTTTTCTTCGTTAAGGAACGCATAAGCTATTCGGCCTTGTTTCCCGATGCTAATTGACGCCATTTTCTTTTTTGCAATGCACCATTCCAGTGAAATTTCACCATCAGGGTCAGGGCTTAATTCTGGATTTGGAATGTCTTCGGGAAGTTTATTCAAAAAAATCTCGACGATTTTACGGATACTTTTGTGTACGGGCTTTGCGCCATATCCATCCCAGTTTTTTTCTGAACATTCAGCGTAAATATCGTTCAGTTCGTCAGAAAGATCGGCGATTCTATGTTTTATTGGTGTATTCTGAGCAGGCATAAACGTGGGTTTTTCCTGATCGGAAGGTTTTGTGTGGTAGTTTCTTTCAGATCCATTCATTTCCGAATCTATGAACAAATCACTACGCTTAGAAGACGAGAAACTGACTCTATGTCCTAAGATATTATTTCTATGGGAACTTATCGAATTCGGGTAAGGGGGTGTCATGTCTTCATTTCTTTCGTTATTGTTTCGACTTGCTCTATTTTCTCATCAAGCCATGCCCTAAGTGCTTTCGCTGTTTCCATGTCAAAAACTGCTTCGACTTCAATTTCTCTAACGATAGATTCAAGAGATTCACGTTTTTTTAACGCGCCTAGTTTTTGTCCATCAAACTCATAAGTTTCTCTTTTGGGTATAGCTCGGCGTTCACTAAATAAAGCCATCTGAATCGAATTTAACTTTGGGCCGGCACTTCCAAAAGCGCCGTCAACATGAATGACTCTAAATTGACCGCCTTTGATGTAATCAAAATGTATTTCAGTGGGCATATCAGCGGACACACTTTTTTTCGCTGTTTTCTTTTTCGCCATTTTCTTTGTTGCCATTTTGATCACCCTTAGTGAATATTCTTCCTTGGAAATAATTAACTGAGTACTTACTTATATAATTTATCAACCTGGATGTCAAATATCAATTATTTAATATCAACAACTACTGCTGTCTGTGACATAATGTCTTATTATGAAATCACTTATGACTTTTATTGAAAGTCAACTATTACTAAATATTTCGTTCTCATCAACAACAGTTCTATCGGCTCAAGGATTGCCTTTGATAACGTTTTTGGGTGAAAATGAGGTTTTTTTTGATATATTTCAATTTCCCGATTGACTTTGCACTCCTATTACACTCTAATAAGAGTGTTATAGGAGTATCGAATGGCAAAAAACAACCGAAATGCAAATGATAAAGTGACTTTGAAGATTCCCAGGCCTCTTTATAATAAGATTTCTGAGGTGATCGAGGGAGCGGGCTATAATTCTGTGACCGATTTTGTGGTCTATGTCCTGCGGGACCTTGTGGTGAGTCACGAGATGGCGGGCCCGAAAAATGAGGCCCCTGATAATACAGAGGTCGTCAAAGAGCGACTTAAGGCTTTGGGGTATTTGTAATCAGGACCTCCGCGTCTTATTTTTTTGAAGCCCTTTTTCGCATCTAAAAAGCAATTTATAAGCCCGGAAAATTAATTTTTCCGTGGGAATCCTTATTGATTTGGAGAGATGATATGTCCGATTTGAAAAAACCTGGATTTATGGTATTGAGTATTGATGGTGTGCCCATCGGTTTGATTCGACGGATGATCGACCAGGGGGATATGCCCAACCTGGGGGCCCTGGTGGCCCGCAACGGCTTGCGGCAGATGCGGTCGGTCCAGCCGACGGTCTCCTGTGTGGCCTGGGCCAGTTATGCCACCGGCGTGAACCCGGCCAAGCATGGGATTTATGGCTTTATTGACCGGCGTGAAGATTCATGGGGACTTTCGTTCCCTAATGCCGCCATGTTCAAATCGCAGAATTTATGGCAGATATTATCTAAGGCCGGTAAGCGGGTCTTTGGGATGAATGTGCCAAGCAGTTATCCCCCGGCGCCGGTGAATGGTGTTTTGATCGGAGGCTTTCTGGCCCCGAC
>JAIPFO010000023.1 GCA_021736565.1 Phycisphaerae bacterium
CTCTCTGACCGTTACGTCCAATAATACGGCAGGCATTGCAATGAATGTGGATGCCCCCACGCTGTGACGCCCCTCCATTTAGGAGGAAAAAATCCGACTTACCGTTCCGATTGTAGGTTCTGTAAGGATTTTCCTGCTGGATTATCCTTCATCGCTTACTCTCCGTTTCCTTCGGGACAAAAATATACATTTTCTCTATTCCCTAATCTATCTGAAATATATTCAACGATATTTAGAAAAAAATGATGACACCGTCATAACTATTTTCGAAACCCGTTTTTTACAGATTAACGGGTAATTTTAAAACCGAAAATTATCTTTTGATGTGGGAATCAAAATGATGAGATCATTTTTTTTTGATATAAATAATTATTTATTAAGCCCCGATCGTTTATTGACGATAACTAACCAGTGCCCTTGTTCGCTCGAATTATTTTTTTTGATTAGAGGTCACGATTGGCTCCCGTGTCGAAAGCCGTTTTGCGACTCCTATTACACGTTAAGATGCAGAAAACGGACTTTGAATCCCGACTCGCCGGGAATGACGCTGACGCCACCACGAAGTTTTTATTGAGGACTAATAATGACTGAGTTCACTGCTGATAAAATTGTACATCCGGGACAGCACGAAGAAGAAAAGAGAAATCGGCATAATATCTGCTGTCAAGCGGGGTTTTTACCGGTTCCGCTTCAATATATCCCTCCGAATAGTCTGTCTTCCTTGAATTTATACCTCAAAAACCAGGAGGATTACTTATTATATCGAAAAAGAAGCTATGGTTTTTCCCAGAACGATAGTGATCGGTTACTTAACGCCGGCGTGAATTTTCTCTACGTTTCGGTCCAGGATCATCAGTCCTATTATCAAACCATTGAAAAGTCGCTTAATAAAGTTATCACGGACCCCAAAATTTTAACCGAAATAAAAGCGGATATCTTATATTCGACCAGTTTGGAATTGGCCGACCAGTTAATGTCCAGCCCTCCGGGTAAGGAGGAGATATCACGAACACGCGAGGTTGCAAAATCAACGGTGCAATGGGTCATTACCGACCCGGAAGCCTACAATCGACTCGCCGATATTTCCAGCCATGATTTTTATACCGCAACCCACATGGTCAACGTCTGCACCTCGACGATCTATGTTGCCACAAAAATGGGGCTGGATGATACCCATGTTCTGGAAAAAATTGGCACAGGGGCCATCCTTCATGATATTGGAAAACTGTTTGTTTCGTCAGAAATCCTGAACACCAAAGACAAATTAACAACCGCCCAACGCAACGCGATAGAAAATCATGTCGATCTTGGGCGAAAGCACCTTGAAGCCGTCATGGATCATGTTGATCCTGAGATCTATGCGGTCGTCGCGGAGCATCACGAACGGATGGACGGCAGTGGCTACCCCAATGGGCTCAAAGGGGGCCGTATCTCTCTGATTGGACGCCTGACGGCGATTGTCGATACCTTTGAAGCGATGACCTCTGTTCGACCCTACCGGAAGCACAGCTTTTCAGTGGAGGAAGCGTTGGATTTTCTCACCGAAAATTCCCCAGATAAATATGACCGGGATATGGTCAGCGTCTTTTCGACCGTCATACTAAAGTCACTGAATAGGGCGATTTCTGATGGGAAAGAGAAAGAAATGAACGGGGTTTTGGACTCCAAGGCCTTTTTAAGCATCAATGGCCGAATGTACCAGCGATACTATTTCAGGCTGCAGGTGCCCATTCGGATGATAAAATATTCAAAGGATCGGTTGGCCCTGGAGGAAGCCGAAAAAATTATCCTGCATAATGTCTCGGCTTCCGGCATTGGATTTCTCAGTCCCAAGCCACTTTCAATTGATGAAAACTTCTGTATAACCATCCCAAAGATTGACGAGAAACTCCCCTTAAATCTTTCGGCGACGATTGTCCGGTGTAATGATCATCAAGATGGCTGGTTTACCATCGGAGCCAAATTCCATAAAATGCAAGATGCAGTATTTGTCAGAAAATTTCGAAAAGCCTTCATCTGATCCCCGCGTCAAAAATCCTTCCTTTTTCATCGGTTATGTATTCTGGTAAAATATTATGCAATTGGTTTTTTATTTAACAGTTATTATTGTATAATATGTTGAGTATAAACGATACTAATGGTATGACTATTACATTATAATACCCTATTACATCGTAACTCTTTAATATACAATAACTTATCGACCACAGAGCCGTAATAATGGCCCCAGGTGGGGGTGTTGAAAGGAGCTCGCTTCCATGTCGCTAGGACAGATCATCCGAAAACAGCGCGAATCCATGGGGATCACTCTTGATCAGGTCAGTCGCAAGGTGGGGTACAGTAAGCCTTATATCTCTACAATCGAGACGGACCGGGTCAAAAATCCACCGGCCGATGAGCTGTTGGCCAAACTGGAGAAGCTTCTTAATTTTGACGCCGGGATGCTGGTCCGTATTGCCCATATGCAAAAACTTCCGGCCGATATTCGGGAGGCCTTTGAGAACAGTCAGGCGGAAAACGAACACTGGCGGGCACTGGTCCACAAGCTTATGCAGTCGGACCGTGCACTCGCAAAGCAGCTGAAGTCCGATAAGTTCGCAGACTTATTAAATTCATCGGTCGACAATACCCAGGCTGTCACGACCGCGGGAAAGCTGGTTCCAGTGATCAATCGAGTGACCGCCGGCTACCCGCTGGATTACGATGACATGGGCTACCCCCCCGGTGGCGCAGACGACTATGTTCGATGCCCGGACTTGCACGATCCCAATGCTTTTGCCGTTCGAGTCATCGGTGATTCGATGGAACCGAAGTATAAGGAAGGGGATATTGTCGTTTTCTCACCTGCGTTAAAAGTCAATAACGGCGATGACTGCTTTATCAGGTTAACAGATCCCCACGAAACAACCTTTAAGCGTGTTTTCTTCGAGGAAAGCAAGGACCAAAGGCACATTCGCCTTCAACCGCGTAACCACGATTATCCGCCGATGATCTTACCGGCCAAAAAAATTAACGGCATCTGGAAAGCGGTAATCCGCTATGAAACAATTACATGAGAGAAATATTTTCACCTGGGCCGCCCACGCCAGAATGACCTGGCTCCGCCTCAAAAGTCGTTTCCTAGTTCATCTCCGCACTTAAGATGCGGAAAACGGGCTCCAAAAACTCCTGTGACCCATCCGCCAAATTAAGTTTTACCTGGCGAAACGGCCTTACCAAAATATCAAATGATTAAAGGCTTTTCTATTGACCGGTGCCTTTTTAGACGATAGACTTATGTATGGCGTCAGCGTCAGTAGATTTCTGAAAGCTGGCCTTGCTTATGTCAGATGCCAGTTTTGAGAACAAAACCTGACTATTGGCGTAACGACCCTGTATAACGATATAATAATGAATAATCATGACTAATGGCCAGAAAGCCGCAAGAGAGAAGACGATATATGGCCGGGAAAGAAGATAAGACTTTCTCTAAAGACTTTCGAAGATTTTTCTTTCGAGGATTGGCAACGGTTTTACCGGCTGTTTTGACCATTGTTTTGTTGGTGAAGGGTTACGAAATTGTCTACGAGAACATCAGCGTCCATATAACCAATACCGTCATCCGGGTGTTTGTGCTTTCGGTGGATGATTACCCTGAACTGAGCCAGGAAGAAAAAGAAGATTACCAAAATAGACTCACCAGCGTTCAAAAAAAAGAATTTGAAACAAAAACCCAGGAGGCCGCTGACCGTGACGAACGGGCCTGGAAATTATCGCAGCGGTGGAACCACGGCCCCCATGCCATATTGGGATTCTTTTTTGCCATATTGCTCGTTTATATCGTTGGCCGATTACTGGGAAGTCTTCTTGGCCGAAAGTTATGGAATGTATTCGAATCGGCGATTGGGCGAATACCTGGGATTGGCCAGGTGTATCCGCATGTAAAACAAGTGACGGATTACATCTTTGGAAACGATAAAAAAGTGGAATTTACCCGGGTGGTAGCGGTACCCTATCCGCGAAAGGGCATCTGGTCCATCGGCCTGGTTACCGGCGATGGGATGAAACATCTCTCTGAGACTCAAAAAGAAGAATATCTGACCATTTTCATCCCCAGTTCGCCAACGCCCGTGACTGGATATGTGATTCACGTAGAGAAAACCGAAGTTATTGACCTGCCCATTTCTATTGAAGAAGCCTTACGGTTTACAGTGAGCGGTGGCGTGATCGTTCCGGAAAAACAGGCATTGTCCCCCCCCATCATTGAGATCCAACCTGCCCCAAAGGCGTCGGGCGATTCAAAAAAAAAAACGCACACACCATAAAAAGTAACAATAAATACGAGACTGGCGTTAAAAGGCCTTCCTGACGCTTCAAAACGCCGATCAGAGATCAGGATCATGGACTTACGATGCGTATGACCCTGGCGTTAAATAAAATTATTTTGAATATATGAAAATAAATGTATATTGGCCCTACCATTAGTATGGCTAATTCTTCTGTTAAAAGCACCCTTGCCAAGAAGCATTCCGAGCTCATCTATTATCGTGATTTTCATGATGCGAGCCGGAAGTGGCTTTTAGCCGGGAGGCTGATGACCTTATTTGTTCCCGGTTATACCGGGAGGAGACAGACAGATGAGAATAAAAATTACTGGAAGACACATGGAAATTACCGATGCGATACAGGCCTATGCGGAAAAGAAAGTGGCCCGACTGGGTAAGTTTCACAACCGCCTTTCTGATATCGAAGTCATATTTGAAAGTACTAAGTTAGAAAAAAGAGTTGAAATCATTCTTAAAGTCGATCACCATGCACCCTTCGTAGCCCAGACCTCCCACGAAGATGCCTATGCCTGCCTGGACGCGGCAGTCGATAAAATTGAACGTCAAGTGAATAAATTTAAGGAAAAAACTCACAAACACAAAGGACAGGTCAGTACCGCTGTGGCTTCTGCGGACGTCCTGGATGTGCAGGAAATAGCTGATGGGGAGACAGAACTGATCCAATAGAGGCCTGATAAGATGACAATATCACAAGTCCAGACGCCGAAGTTGCCTGTCAACCGCCGGCGGGCCGATTGGCTTTTTAGAAGACCTCTGATGCTGGCATGACCGACAATTTCCGCGTCAAAAGTAGATAACTCTCATTAAATCGCCCTTTAAGATGTGGAAATGCACGCTTCAAAAATATTTATGGCCTCAACGCCGCCCATGGCAAAATGGCCTCAAAGAGACTGCTTGTAATTTTAGTTGACTTTATTGTAAATCTTTTTATGATAAAGCATTATAGAAATATTTTTTTTGTACGCAATTTATTGCTGGAGTTATTTTCTAATGAAAATAAGTGATTTTATGATTCCTGATGCGTTAATTCCGGGTATGCAAGCCAAAAACCGGGACGATGCCATTCGTGAGCTGGTTCAGGGCCTCGTTGATGCCGGAAGCGTCAATGCCGACGACCTTGAAGATATTGTCGAAAAACTGGTTGAGAGAGAACGGCAGGGTAGTACGGGGATAGGTAAAGGCATTGCAGTACCCCATATTAAGCACGCCAGTGTCACCAATATTGTTGGAACGATCGGGTGTTGTCCGGAGGGATTGGATTTCAATTCCCTGGATAAGGCCCCGGTGTTTTCAGTACTATTGCTGTTGAGCCCGCCCAATAATCCTGATCAGCACCTCGAAGCGATGGAAAAACTTTTTTCCCACTTGCAGCGTGATATGTTTCGAAAATTCCTCCGACAGGCCGAAAGCCGAAAAGAAATCATCGATTTGCTCAAAGAAGCGGATGAATCACCCCAAGAAAGTGGTTTATAAGGTGTAAACTTTGCCCCCTACAGAAAACGAACAAGCAGAGAGAATAGCGGTAGTGAAAATTGCTGAAGGGTTGCACATGCGACCGGCAATGCAATTCGTGGATTGCGCTAGTGATTTTGATGCGGATATTTCGGTAACAATGGATTCTCAGACTGCCGATGCCAAAAGTATTATGCAGCTGACCATGTTGGCCGCCGGTAAAGGAACCAAACTCACCATCACGGCTGTAGGAGCAGGCTCCCAGAAGGCCGTTGAAGCCCTGGCAGCTATCGTTGAAAACGAAAATGCCAGTGAGCCCGTTTGAGATCACAACCCGAATAATATCAAAATAGACCTCATCGCGTTGTAAGTTTTCTGTCAGTCTATCTCTCGAGATCTCTAAGACCGAATGGTAAGGCAAAAGCCGGCTTTTGACGCAGGAATCAAAAATAAAACATAACAACAGGGATTGACAAGGCCGTCTTATCAATTTGGAAAGCTCCTTCCATCAATAAGAAAAAACGACCTGACGCCGTTCAGACTCCTGCTGTATAGACCTGAAACAAAAGAAAAGTCATGGACATTATTAAAGGCATTGCTGTTTCGCCGGGCGTGGCGATCTGTACGGCGATGGTTCTCGAAGCCGAGGACTATCAACGCATATCGCATCGCACGATTCCGCCGGAAAAAACCCGGGCAGAGATCCATCGCCTCCGCAAAGCCTTTCTCGACGCCACGACCGAGGTCAGCGGGCTCCAAACCGCCCAGGCTGAACTGTGGGATAGTCGAATTAAAGACATTTTCGCCGTCCACCTTCATTTCTTACGCGACCGAACACTTCGTCGGAAAATTGCCGATCTGATCACACAGCACAACTATTCCGCTGAATATGCGGTAAGTGTTATTCTACGCGATATTTCCAAACATTTTGGCCAGGCAAAGGACCGCTATATTTCCGAACGTGCAAGCGATATTTTCGATATCGAAAAAAGACTGCTGCAGCACTTGATGCAAGAACGCCGGGAAGAGGTCCAGAAACTTACCGAGCCGGTCGTCGTGGTGGCCCATGATTTAACACCGACCCAGACGGCATCATTCAATACGAATATTATTAAGGGAATCGCCACCGACGCCGGTGGTCGAACGTCACATACCGCAATTGTCGCCCGGAGCCTCGGGATCCCGGCAGTAGTGGCACTCGGCAATGCCACCAGGAACATTACCATTGGCGACATCGTCATCGTCGATGGCAACCATGGTACAGTGGTGGTTAATCCTGACCAGGCGACCATCGAGGAATATCAGGGATATGCCGAGGCCTTTACCGCCCGAGAGCATAAACTCGATGAACTGGCACATCTGCCCGCCGTCACGACCGATGGCCATACCATCCGCCTGATGGGAAATATCGAATTCCCCAGTGAGGCCAAGACAACGCTCCAGCGAGGCGGCAATGGCATTGGACTCTATCGTACCGAATTCCTTTACCTTGATGCCGCCGAAGAACCCATTGAAGAAGACCATTATAACGCCTATATGGAAACGATTCGAGATTTCGGCGACCATCCGATTACGATTCGAACCGTCGATCTGGGCGCTGATAAATTTACGCAGGCCCGCAGCGCTGTCCCAGAGCGAAATCCATTTCTCGGACTCCGCTCGATTCGTTACTGCCTGCAGAACCTCCCGATGTTCAAAGCGCAAATGCGAGCCATTCTCCGGGCCTCTGTGCATGGTGATGTGAAAATGATGTTTCCACTGATCACCAGCCTCCTGGAACTGCGCCAGGCCAAATGGGTCCTGGCCGATGTCAAGGAAGATCTGGAAGAACAGGGGATTCCATTCAATGAAAATATACCGGTCGGCGTGATGATCGAGACACCGGCCGCCGCCCTGATCGCCGATGAGCTCGCCGATGAAGTTGATTTTTTCAGTATTGGCACAAACGATCTGATCCAATATACTCTTGCGGTCGACAGGGTCAACGAACGGGTGGCCTCGCTTTATTCACCGATGCACCCGGCAATATTGCAACTACTACGTAACATAGTTAAAACCGCCAACCGTGCCCGAATTGAACTGAGCCTCTGTGGTGAAATGGCCTCCGAGCCGGAGTTTACGCCCCTGCTAGTTGGCCTGGGGTTCGATACCCTCTCCCTGGCGAATCCCATGATCCCTGATATAAAGAAAATAATTCGTTCGGTCTCCCTGGAGTATTGCCAGGCCATTGCCCTTAAAGTACTCCAGTTTGATACCAGCAACCAGACATCAAACTTCCTGCGTGAAGAATTGAGGAAAATTCAAGCAGGAGAAATCGAAAATAACTAAACGCGAGAGCCTAAAGTTGATTCCTGCGTCAAACGTCGATTTCTGCATGTGAACTCTTTCGTACCTTTTATCGTGATAGATTTATCGCCAGAACGCCCCAGGGCGACTTAGAGTGCATTCGTCATTATCTGACCAACTTTCGAGAGAATATCCGAACGAATGGTTTGCTCATATGGCATGCTAAAGCACGGCGGTAAAAGGATTTAAGGCATTATAAAATACGAAAGGGACCCCTGAGAAAACCGACCTTTAAGATGCGAAATAAAGGCTATAACATACTGACGACCCTGGCCTCAACGTTGCTCTTTACACCTTGATCTGGCGTCTAAACGGAAATGTTCAATTTCCCTTCCTCCTGACGGCCCCGGTAAGACCTGGGCCGCCAGGAGGGGGGGGATATGAAAATGAAAAATACAAAACAGAACAATTCAACCAATGCGGGGATGAAACTCGCATTGTGGTTCTCGATCCAGGGCGATTTGCGATTCCTGTCACATCGGGATACCATGCGACTCTGGCAGCGCGTTATTAGCCGGACTCGATTACCCGTCAAGTTTTCGCAGGGATTTAATCCCCATATGAAACTCTCGTTACCCTTGCCGCGAAGTGTCGGCATGGCCGCTCAGTGTGAATTGCTCCTGGTCGATCTTGAAACCCCGATCGAGCTGGATACCCTTTCACAAATAGTCCCCCCTCAATTGCCCGATGGAATGCGATACATCCAGGCGGCATCGGTTCCCATGAAGGTTTCCAGTCTTCCCCAATGGGCGCGATATCATTTTATCCTCGCCGAATCTACTCCCACCGAGCCGATACAGCAGATCATTGACGCATTTCACCAGTCCACAACCTGCCCGGTTCAACGATCGGCCCGTGGCCGCCACCTGGAACGAACCCTGGAGCTTAAAGATCATATAACCCATATGACTTTACAGGACAATATCATTGAATGTCAGGTCAACATCAACACGACCGCCACGCCGCGTATTGATGAAATTCTCCAGAAACTCACCCTGACAACTCCCCGGCCTATCGCTGGGGTAGAACGCGTGGCCGTAAAATATCACAAGATAACTTTACCCGGCTAACCCTGTGGCAGCCTGCATCAAAAGTCTTGTAAAGCGTTGATTCTGTCTGTTAATCGACGTATTTACATATCCATAGTGACTTTAGAATGCGAATAAGGCTTCAAAATACATAGGACGCTGGGGTCAATAATGAAAAATTTATAACAATACAATACACCCGATATGGCAAAGGGGCATGCGGGCCATGACGTTCTTTTCATTCAGGAATAAGGGCCTCATATAAACGCAAATGACCGATGCCAGAGAAGGAAAGGATTTATTTTGTCAAAGGAAATGTTAATTAATATGGCACACGGAGACGAGTGCCGAATCGCCGTTGTCGATAATAGACGACTGGACGAACTTTATGTGGAACGCCTCAATACGACCAGCCTGGTTGGAAATATCTATAAGGGCAAGGTCGTTAATATTGAGCCCAGTATTCAGGCCTGTTTCATTGACTTCGGGATCGGCCAGAACGGCTTTCTCCATATCAGTGACCTCCAGTCAACCTACTTCAACGATAGCAATGGCCAAAAAGAGCATATCGGCATGAAACGGCCACGCAACCAGCGCCCGCCCATCCAGGATTGCATCAAACGCGGCCAGGAAATTGTCATCCAGGTCATTAAGGACGGGATCGGCACCAAGGGACCAACCCTCAGCTCTTACCTGTCGATCCCGGGACGGTTTATCGTACTGATGCCGGGCATGAACCGCACAGGGATCTCACGGAAAATTGAGGACGAGGAAACGCGAAACAAGCTTAGAGTGTTGCTCAAACAGTTAGAAATACCAAAAGATATCGGCATGGTCCTTCGCACCGCCAGTATTGGCAGTAATAAACGAAACCTCCAGCGGGACCTGAATTACCTGATGCGGTTATGGAAGACCATCCAGAAGAAGATCAATAATATCGCCGCGCCCGTGACCCTGTATCAGGAATCCGACCTGGTGACCCGGACCATACGCGATGTCTATAACTCGACGATCAGTAAAATTATTTGCGATTCCGAAGAGACCTGGAAAAAAGTGCGGGAATTCCTGGGCATTGCCATGCCCCGTTCTCGCAATCGGGCAACGTTTTATGATGGTAAAGTCCCCCTCTTTACCAAGTACAACCTCGAAAAAGAAATCGAAATGATCCACCGACGCTATGTCCCTCTGAAAATTGGCGGATCAATTGTCATCGACTCGACCGAGGCCCTGGTGGCCATTGATGTCAATAGTGGTACATATCGCGCTCATGAAAATGCCGAGGCCACCTCCTTTAAGGTCAATATGGAGGCCGCCATTGAGATCAGTCGCCAGTTGCGACTGCGAGACCTCGGCGGCGTGATCGTCATCGACTTTATCGATATGAACCTGGACAAACACCGCCGGGAACTGGAGCGGGCCGTTCGCGATGCCCTCAGCACCGATCGGGCCAGTACCAAAGTGCTTCGGCTCAGTCAGTTTGGCCTTATGGAGCTCACCCGACAGCGTATGAAACCCTCGCTCAAACGCTCCATGTTCATAGATTGCCCGCACTGCAAAGGCTCCGGCCTGATCAAATCACCCGAATCCATGGCCATTGAGATCATGCGACGGATACGCTACGGAAGCGAAAAAGAACATATCCAGAGAATCGAAGTCAGAGTTTCGGTGGAAGTCGCCCAATATCTCCAGAACTACAAACGGGCGGCTCTGGCCCATCTCGAAACCAACTCCCAAAAGGAAATCCTCATTTACGCCTCGGCCAATTTCACCAACGACGAAACCGAAGTCATCGTCGTGGACAAAAGAGGCGCTGTCGTAAAGATTGGATAATTCGATATTTAAATCATGACCAAGGGACCCGTAGGGATGGTTTGCGCAGAAAACGGACCCTGAAACTCTCGACGGCAAACAAAATAACCCCGGAGCCAAGGTCAGGGGTGCGCGTTGAAAACGGTCCATGGGAACTCATGGAGCGTTTGACCGCAATGCCGAAAGAAAAGATCGAATAGATCCGGGCCTGGTTTTCCATGGTTTTATGGTTTTCCTCATGCCTATATTGCATTTCAGTATTCTATTGATATAATGGAGCATCGTCTTCTCGGATGTAGCCGGGAAAAACAGGGAAGGGGTGCGGGTGCACTCCTGTATAATATTCATAACGTGATGTAAGGAAAGAAGTTATGCCTTTAAATGTCGCAGTCGTTGGCGTGACCGGGGCCGTGGGTCAGGAATTCTTAAAACTCTTTGAGGAGCGAAATTTCCCGGCAACGAGCTATAAATTTTTAGCCTCCGCACGTTCGGCGGGTAAAACCCTGGAATTTGGCGGCAAGCAATATACGATTGAAGAACTAAACGAAAATAGTTTTGTGGATATGAATATCGCCCTGTTTTCCGCTAGCGGCTCGATCAGTAAGCAATATGCCCCGATCGCCGCAAAAGCAGGCTGTACAGTCGTGGATAATTCCTCGGCGTTCCGAATGGATGATGAAGTACCGCTGATAGTACCAGAAATCAATCCGCATGCCCTGCTCGATCATCACGGCATTATCGCCAACCCCAATTGTTCAACGATTATCGGAATTGTTCCGGTATGGCCATTGCACTGTGCCAATCCGCTCAAACGGATGGTTGTCAGCACCTACCAGGCAGTAAGTGGGGCAGGCTGGCAGGCAATGGAAGAACTGAAAGCCCAGTCGCTGGCTTTATTGGAGGGTAAGGAAATTGAAGAACCCAAGGCGTTCCAGCATCAATGTGCGTTTAACGTCTTCAGCCATGACAGTGCTATCGGGGAAAACGGCTATAACGTTGAAGAAATGAAGATGGTCCACGAAACCCATAAGATATTCAACGATCCTTCCATTGCGATCACCTGTACCTGCATACGCGTACCGGTATTGCGGGCCCATAGTGAGAGTATTAACCTGGAATTCACCAACCCGATGGACCCGGACGAAGTGGTTGATTTGCTGCTGTCGGCACCGGGAATTGATATTGTTGACGATCGGGAGGGTAACTACTTCCCCATGCCGTTGGATGCTTCGGGGCAGGGCAATATTCTGGTCGGCCGAATTCGACAGGATGAATCGATACCGGATAAACGCGGGATCAATATGTTTGTCAGTGGCGACCAGCTGCTCAAAGGGGCGGCCCTCAACGCGATTCAGATCGCAGAGCTTCTGGTCAAATAGTCCTGACGCAACCATCCGCGCTGAGTTTGACGCCATCTCAAGCTCATTAATGCCGATTTTAAGCCAAAAAGTGACTTTTAACACAGGCATCATGTTTCGATAAACTATGAACTCATGATAGAGACGCAAGATTTTGTGTCTCTATTTTCTTATCCCCCCGGATCAAAGATCATATTTGCCCCGGGCATGAATTGTACCTATTATGTGTGACACAAACGATAATTCTGAATCGGAATCGACCAGGGCCATCGATCAAAACAGTCGCAAGGTTAAATTGATCGTGGCGTATGACGGAACGTGCTATCATGGCTGGCAGCGGCAGCTGGATGGGGTAGATACGGTTCAGGAGCGGGTGGAAGATGCGATTGAAGCGGTCGTTAAGCCTTTTAAAAACCAGCTTTACGATGGCAAAGTCTCGGTGCGGTGTGCCGGGCGAACGGATACCGGGGTCCATTCCCGGGGGCAGGTGGTTACATTCCGTACCAATTGCCCTATTCCCACCGGGCGGCTCTACCAGGTGATCAATAACCATTTACCGATGGATATCCGCATTACCAGTGCCAGGGACGTCCCTGAGAAGTTTGACGCCACGACATCGTCGAGGCGGAAGTTATATCGCTATACGGTCTATAATCGCCGCCTGGACTTACCGAATATCCCTCGATTCGCCTATTATTGCCCGCCCTATTGCGATGTGGAGCGAATGAAAGCGGGGGCGAAATGCCTGTTGGGCCGGCATGATTTTAAAAGTTTTGCCGCCTCCAGCGACCAGCGTAAAACGACAGTGCGAACCTTATACCGCTGCGATATCCGGCGACACTACCATTATATTTATTTTGAACTGGAAGGGTCTGGTTTTTTACACCATATGGTGCGTAATATTGTGGGGACGCTGCTGGATGTGGGACGAGGGCATTTTACGCCGGAACAGGTTGTTGAAATTCTGGCCGCCCGCGACCGCAGGGCCGCGGGAACCATGGCCCCGGCCAATGGGCTGTGTATGCAGTGGGTGCAGTATTGAGGAAGTTAAGAACTAAGAACTAAGAGTTGTGGTCAAAATATTCTATATAGTCGGCGCGGGAGTCACAGCTATACGATGAAAATAGTGCATATAATTACGCGATTGATCCTGGGGGGTGCCCAGGAGAATACGTTGCTGAGCTGTGAAGGAGCACATCGGGCCGGCCATGAGGTCACGTTGATCACCGGGCCGGGACTTGGGCCGGAGGGGCAGCTTATGGACCGGGCACGTTCCAGCGGGTATCGGGTTATCGAGCTCAATGAACTGCGGCGGGCGATCAATCCGTTTTATGATGTGCCGGCCTATTTTAAATTGAAAAAACTGATCGCTGAAATGGACCCGGATATTGTACACACCCATTCTGCCAAAGCCGGCATCCTGGGGCGTTGGGCCGCGGCAGCGGTTCGGAAGAAAGCGGCGGTAAGTTGTTGTTCCAGAGTGAGTAAGCTTCGAGAGGCCCAGGCGGCGGCGTGTGGTCGGCCGCGTATTGTCCATACCATTCACGGACTCTCGTTTCATCGTTTTCAGTCCAAATGGGTCAACCGGATTTACATTGCACTGGAACGCAGTGCAACCCAGAGTACCGATGCGTTTATCAGCGTGGCTCATGCGATGACCGAGCAATGCCTGGCGGCGGGAATCGGTCGCCGGGAGCAATTTACACGTGTTTTTTCGGGGATGGAGAGTGCATATTTTGTGAATTCACCCGGTGAAGATCGTATCGCAGAGATTCGCCGGGAGTTTGATATTCCTTCTGACGCAGTTGTTATAGCCACAGTCGCACGCCTGTTTGAACTTAAAGGGCATGAGTATGTTATTGAATCAGCAAAGGAAATAATAAAACGACATAAAAATGTGGTGTGGTTTTTCATAGGCGATGGTCTTTTGCGAGGGAAACTTGAGCGGGAAATCGCTGATTCTGGTCTGAAAAAACACTTTCGGCTGGCAGGTTTAATGCCGCCTGAACGAATTGGCGCGCTGTTACATGCCAGCGATATCCTGGTACACCCTTCGCTCCGTGAAGGGCTGGCACGAACGCTGCCCCAGGCATTGATGTGTGGACGGCCGGTGATCAGCTTTGATGTCGACGGGGCCAAAGAAGTGGTCGTTAACAACCAGACCGGTTTACTGATCGCTCCCAAAGATGTCAAAGCCCTTACCGAGTCGCAAGAGCTGCTTATCCAGGACCCTGTGTTACGGCAACGGCTGGGGGACGCGGGACAGCAATTTTGCCAGAAAGAATTTGACGCAAATGTGATGGTCGATAGAATAGAAAAAGTATATAGATCTCTATTATTGACGCCGGGGTCCTAAGTAGTATGGAGCCTCATTTTCAGTATTATAAATGGCGTTTTAACGCTTTAGATTGACTTTTAACGCTACGATGCATGTATAACCCAGGCGGTTTCCTATGCCAGAAACAGAAAAATATTCAGAATTGCTTCAGCAGGTTCGCCTCTATACCGATGGCGGCTGCTCACCGAATCCCGGGCCGGGCGGTTACGGGACCATCCTGGTCTATGGTCAATATCGCAAAGAACTTTCCGGAGGCTATCAGCTTACCACCAATAACCGAATGGAAATCACCGCGGTGATCATGGGGCTAAAGGCCCTGAAAAAAAAATGTGTGGTTCAAGTCTATACGGATTCGAAATATGTCAAGAATACGATGAGCCTGGGATGGGCGGCTCGATGGCGGGATAATGGCTGGTGTCGGGACAAAAAGAGGACCAAAAAGGCGATTAATCCTGATTTATGGCAGGAAATGTTGGATTTATGTGAAAAGCACGAGGTAGAATTTATCTGGGTTAAAGGGCACGCCGGGCATCGGGAAAATGAAAGATGTGACGAAATAGCTGGTTTTGCTATGAAAAAGTCCGATTTACCCCCGGATGCGGGTTATCAGGAAAGTCTGGAGAACGATTTAGAAGAAAACAAATTATTATTTGAATAGGTGTTGACAAGATAATCCGAGGGTGCTAGACTTCTAATCCTCGAAATTAGTGTAAAAATAGGGTTTTGCCTTTATGGGCAGCCCAGGCAAAAACAAGAGATCAGAAAGGACTCATACTTATGGAAGAATATACAACTTTAAAGACAATGGTCGAAGCCGTGGAAGAAGATATCGTTAAGGCAGTGGGTGGCAATAAGGCCGCTGGTACGCGTGTTCGCAAGGCAATGCAGGAAATCAAAGCTGCCGCCCAGGATGTTCGTGTTAAGATTCTCGAAACCCGCTCGGAAGCTTAAAAACAGCGTATTACGCTATTTTAGCTTTTTTTCGCAAATTGATACCAACTTCATACGGTTCCATATGGCCCGGAAGGGTGTTGTTATATCCACCCGGGCCGTTATTTTTCTCCTGTATGATCGATGTAATATTTGCATTATCAATGGGTTATGTCACGACGTCCTGCAAAAGTTTCGCGGGATGGGTCGCTATATAACAGGGGTAAATTATGCCGCCGGTAAATTTAATTAATCTGGAAAAAATCGACCTTAATAAAGTGCTTTATGATACCCAAGAGGTTGAGAAGGTCAATCCCCATCGCTTTGAAATGCGTCAGATCGATGGAATTATCCATCTGGATATTGAGGCCGGCGAGATCATTGCGGTCAAACATGTGCGGGAAGACGAATTTTGGGTCCGCGGGCATATTCCGGGCAGGCCGATATTCCCTGGGGTGCTCATGGTTGAGGCTTCAGCTCAAATGTCCAGTTTTGCGGCGATAAAGAGCATAGAAGGCGAAAATGACCGGTTTATTGGCTTTGGGGGCATTAAAAACGTTAAGTTTCGCTCCCAGGTGACCCCCGGCGATACACTGTATATTCTGGGCAGATTTATCGAAAGACGGCCCAGGCGGTTCACAATGGATGTCCAGGGGATCGTCAATGGCACCATGGTCTTTGAAGCAACGGTTATTGGCATGCCGCTCTAAAAGGTATGCCATAAAATATTTTGAGTAACGGCCGGGTCATTATTATTTTTGACGCCCCTTTTCCATTTTTTATTTTTTGGAGCGGGCGTGCCGGATCTGGTAAGATGGGGGGGATGGTGTAGCGCAGTGGTGGGGATTTTGTGATTTTTTGGGGGATTTTTGATCGGTTTTTTTCAGTTTTGATGGGAAATATTGCGATATATTTCGATTTTGAACGGTTTTTTTTGGTTTTTAGGGGTGTCATTTTGGCCGCTGCGCTAAATTGCTCAATGGTTGAGTGATTGTTAACGCCGGATTTTTTGTGATTTTTTGGCGCAAGTTTTTATTGGGGACAGGCATTTGGGGGTTGTTATTTTTTGGGCTGCTGCGCTGGGGTGGTGCGCTGATGTTTTTTTTAACGCAATGGCGCGAAGACGCGGAGTCGCAAAGGTAAGAAATTAAGATAAGAATTTTGAACCACGAATCCGCCAGTGGCGGACCTTGTTATCGGCAGTAGCCGACGCGAATAGGCACGAATAAGAAATACAATTTTTATCATGTTGGGAAGGGAATATTAGGGGCGAAGGGATATTTTTTTTAAGATATTGGGATATTTTATTGGTTTTATGTTTGGGCTGGTGGTAGGATGGGGTTGGCTGACGGGTTGGCCGTTGGTTTAGGGACACGGATTATGAACCGCGAATGAACGCTAATCCGCCCCAGGCAGACTTTGTTCCCGCGAATAATATAAGAGGAATATTTTTTTAATCACGAAGGTAAGAGAGAGGATTTTTTTACCGCGAAATACACGAAATACATGAAAAAATATAAGAGAAGATTTTTTGGACAGGATTAACAGGATTTTTTAAGGTATGCTATGGATTTGACACGCGGCGAGAATTCATGAAAGGCTCGTGCATTAAAATTTATTTTTATACTCTAAGTCAGGCTTGAAGATGCGGAAAATGAACTTCATAAATACTTATGACGCTGGCGTCAAGAATCAGTATGCCACTGTCGGTGGTGTCAGTGTCAGCTACGATGACGCCGGAAATATGACCGGGGATCATCGCGGGTATATTTATGAATATGACTACGAGAACCGCCTGACCCGCATTTATGAGATGGACGGCCAGAATGAAGTGGACATCGCCAATTATACCTACGATGCCCTCGGCCGTCGGATTATGGTTGAAGACCCTATTGCCGATACTTCCACGACCTATTATTATGATGGGTGGCGGGTGCTCAGTGAGTTCGAGGCCGATACCAGTAGCACCCCCGAACCTACTATTCAGCGTGATTTTACCTGGGGGAATTATCTGGATGAGGCCCTGGTGATGACCTCTACGGTTTCTAGCGTTTCGACCGACCATTATTACGCCCACAACCACCTCTACAGCCCGGTCGCCCTGCTCGATTCAGCCGGTGCCATCGAGGAATATTACGAATATGACGCCTACGGCCAAATGACCGCCTATACCGACGCCGGAACCGACGGTAACTGGCTAACCGCCGACGATACCATTGCTTCCCACTCCGCCCAGGCCAGCCCCATCGCCTTCACAGGTCAGCGGCTGGATTTTAAAAGGGACAGGTCGTATTTAAAAGGTCAATCATGGAATTGCTGCTATCGTTGTGTTAAAAATCAGAATAATGACCATTCATGCCATTTTCAGGCTGAATTAGAGGCGCATTTTCCAAGATGGTCTATAATGTCTTTGAGAATTACCGTCCATTTTTGCTGTATGTCTGCACCGTCCCCGCATTCCCCTATCTCCGCCTTTGATTTTCCGCTATTTCAACGCCGTTTACCAGGCGAACGCCTGACTGCGCTGCTCTCGCAGGGTGGCGTACGGGCCTGGCCGTTGGGGAATCGGGTTCTTCCTCCGCAAATAGTACCCCTCCTTCTTCAACATTTGCAGGTAATCCCGAACAAATTCCTCGCTACCCAGCACAATCCCATCGACAAAATACCGCAACCGCTCACGGTACATCCCCGGCGTTTTAAATCCCATCGCCTTTTCGCTCGCTACAATCGCCTGTAG
>JAIPFO010000024.1 GCA_021736565.1 Phycisphaerae bacterium
ATTATCGGAGGGGGTTTTTGCCCTGATTGATGAAAATAAGGTAGAGATCACTATATATCTTACAGATGCTGATATACGACCACTGAGCACTTCAGAGGTTGCAAAACGCTGGCGAGAAACGGTTGGACCTGTTTCTGGCCTGGAGTCCCTGAAATTTCAATCCGACAAAGGCGGTCCCGGTTCAGGGGCGGCCTTAACAATTGAACTGACCCATCGGGACATTAACACACTCGACCGGGCGAGCGAGAAGCTGGCGGCTATGCTTACCGAATTTCCCAATGTCAAGGATATTGATGACGGATACACCCCCGGCAAAGAACAATTTGATTTTACCATCAAGCCCGAAGGGGAAAGCCTTGGTCTCACCGCCTATGCGGTCGCCCGCCAGGTGAGAAATGCCTTTTATGGAGCCGAAGCTCTCCGTCAGCAACGGGGTCGAAATGAAATCAAGGTCAAAGTGCGGTTTCCCAAAGACGAGACGGTAAGGGAGTCCGACATTGAGCAACTATTGATCCGAACGCCGGGAGGCGTGGATGTCCCCCTTATGGGCATAGCCCAGGTGACACGCGGCAGGGCCTATACCACCATTAAAAGACGAAATGCCCGGCGAACGGTCACCGTCACGGCCGATGTAGAGCCCATCAGTCAGAGCAATCAGGTTATGGCGACCTTGAACGAAGAAGTCCTGCCCCAGTTGGCCAAAGACTTTCCCGGTCTCTCCTATGGGTACGAAGGAAGGCAGGCTGATTTCAAAGAAAGCATGCAGACCCTGGCTGGCGGGCTGATTCTGGCCTTGCTGGGTATTTTTGTCATGCTGGCGATTCCTTTTGGAAGTTACAGTCAGCCACTCATTGTTATGACCGCCGTTCCCTTTGGGATTGTAGGGGCTGTACTGGGCCATATGATCATGGGCTACTCGCTCAGCATTATGAGCCTTATGGGGATTGTTGCCCTGGTTGGCGTGGTCGTTAACGACTCCCTGGTGCTTATTGACTATTCCAATCGCCTCCGTAAAGAAGGAACCTCGCCATTTGATGCTATTCACATGGCAGGTGTACGTCGCTTTCGCGCGATAATTCTGACCAGCCTGACAACGTTTGGCGGGTTGGCGCCCATGATATTTGAGACCTCGCGCCAGGCCCGATTCATGATTCCCATGGCGATATCACTAGGCTTTGGGATCCTGTTTTCTACGGCAGTAACCCTGGTTTTAGTTCCGTCGTTTTCCATGATATTAGAGGACTTCCATTCGCTTTGTCGCTATTTTAAATCATTGGTTACTGAATAGATCAACAACATACAAAATCTCCTGTCGGGCCAATGTACTCCGAAAAGAGGGAGGAAATGTAAACGTGTGAATAAATCATAACTGTATTTTGGAAAATAACTTATGTGTGTCATCGGGGCTGCTGTATCCGGTCGAGTTCTTCAAGTACATTTGCTATTGACTTATCACATGGTTCAAATTATGATGTTTTAATCAAGAAAATAACGGATATTCAGGGGAGACCTTTCAGAACTAGAATTTACCCACAATTTCTATTAGTACGCTTTGGTACTTTTTATTTTTGAATCATTCATTTGTTATTGATGTAGGGCTGTTAGAATGCATTTTGAAACATTTATTGTCACATCGCGTGATATGCCGTTGTTACCCTTTATTTAAATTGTGAGCTAAAGCCCTTCAGGACAATGAATTAACGTATAAAAAAGTGCGAAAGTCAACTGTTAAAGAGACTAAAAATATATGAAAGTACTCTTTAAAAATCCATGGTGTATTTGTCCGGCGAGCCGGCATGTATAGTGATCGCGATTGAAATATCCCGTTTAGCCGGGGTATAAATCTCTACAATTTAAAGGCTTATGTTACACGCGATCCGAAAAATTGTACCCGGATGAGTATAAACCTTTTTGAAATGAAGTCTATATGATCAATTGTCACACTACACGACGCGATTTTCTTCGCAACGCTGCAACGGCGGCATCGTCCTTTGCCTTTGCGCCGCATGCCATCGACGCCAAAACCGAATCGATCCGACCCAATATTGTCCTGATCATTGGCGACGATATTTCTCAGCATGATTTCGGCTGCTATGGAACTCCGAGTATTCGAACGCCCAATGTCGATAAACTTGCCGCCAATGGATTGCGTTTTACGAATGCGTACCTGACTGTCAGTCAGTGCAGTCCAACCCGATGCAGTATTATCACAGGACGCTATCCGCATAACACCGGGGCGCCGGAACTGCACATGCCACTGCCCGAGGGCCAGGTGATGTTTCCGGAGCAACTGAAGCGGGCCGGCTATCACACCGCCGCAGCCGGCAAGTGGCATATGGGAAATTATGCCAGAAGGGCATTTGACAAAGTTGTCGGCGGTGGAGCCGGGGGGGAGGAGCGATGGATCGATTGCCTCCAGAAAAGACCGAAGGACAAGCCCTTCTTCATGTGGTTTGCTTCCTATGATGCGCACCGCCCCTGGGATGATAAAATAGAGGCTAAACGCCATACGCCCAAAGACGTGATCATCCCTCCATATATGGTTGATATAACCTCTGAACGTACCGACATGGCCCGGTATTATGATGAGGTTCAGCGTCTGGACCGGTACACCGGATATGTTGTCGAGGAATTGAAGAAACAGGGTGTTTTAGACAATACGATTATCATCTTTATGGCAGATAACGGCCGCCCGTTCTGGCGGGCCAAGACGCGTCTCTATGACAGTGGTATCAAGACGCCATTTGTGGTGCATTGGCCAGCCGGCTTAAGGGAAAAGGGGCAAATCTGCAATTCGCTGGTCAGCGTAATCGATATTGCCCCGACAATTCTTGAATGGGCGGGGTTGAAATCGCCGAAGACTTTTCAGGGCACCAGCTTTACGCCGTTGCTTGCTGACACGAAAGCATCCATTCGGAAATATGTCTTTGCCGAACACAACTGGCATTCGCAGATAGCCCATGAGCGAATGGTACGGCACGGGGACTATGTCTATATTCGCAACGCCCATCGGCAATTGTCGCAGGTCATTGTTTTGAAATCATCTCGCCCAAACCTTGATGAGCTGAGAGAGATGGCCAAGGACGGTAAGCTGACAGAGGCCCAGATGGATCCGTTGCTCGCCCCCAGACCGGCTGAAGAGCTTTTCGATCTTCGCCAGGATCCTCACCAGGTTAAGAACCTCGTGGCCGATCCGGCCTATCGCAAACCCCTGGAACAATTGCGCAAGCTTATGGACCAATGGCAGGCCCGTACGGGCGACACAGTACCTTCGCTGGATGTAGCAACACCCGATCGGCACGACCGAAAAACCGGGAAACGGATACGCGTAAAAGGGAAAGGAATGAGGCCCAGCCCGGGCGTTGTCCCCGGCCAGGCAACCGGAGCGGATAAGATCAATGATCCCGGCCCGCGATGAACGAACCCGATTGGGCATTGCATGGCGTCCGCCAGTTTTTTTGAAGTCCGTTTTCCGGATATTAAAGGTTGATCTGCCGTGGGCGTTTTCGAGGTTCTATTCGAAAGTATCCATTCTTCAAATAGTATGCTAAAGCCCTGCTGTACATGAAATTAGGACACTAAAAAGTGTGAAGGTCAAGAAATGCGATCATCTATTCATCCTATAAAACCAACAAAACAGTTTAAACCCTCAACCATTTTCGGCATCATGGGTAGCTTTATTTTTTTATTGTGTTCTGCCCCGTGTTATGGTCAATCGCCGTTGCAAGAGAAGAGGGCAAAACCCAATATTCTTTTTATGATGTCAGACGATCATTGTGAACGTGCCATGGGTGTTTATGGTTCACGATTGGCCACATTGGACCCCACGCCAAACCTGGATAAGCTGGCACGTGAAGGCATGACATTTGACAATGTATTTTGCACGAATTCGATTTGCACCCCAAGTCGTGCCACGATCATAACGGGTCAATATTCACACAAAAACAAAGTGTATGACCTGTATGATGGCCTGCCTGGCGATAGACATTATCTAACGCAAGAAATGAAAAAAGCAGGTTATGCCATTGCCGTTGTTGGTAAATGGCATCTCAGGCATGCACCGTCCTTTGTTGATTATTTTGCGGTGATACCCGGTCAGGGCAGTTATATCAATCCGGTGATCCATGTTAGTGAGGGGGGCGAAAAACGGCGGATACGGTATGATAGTATATTAGAAAAAGAAGTCTGTGTGATAGAGACCCGGGGGCACTCCTCCGATGTTCTGACGGACTTGTCTTTAGACTGGTTAAAAAACAAGAGAGATCAATCAAAGCCGTTCTTTTTGATGCATCATTTCAAGGCCCCGCACGATATGTTTACTTATGCACCCCGATATAAAGACTATCTGGCCGATGCAACGATTGCCGAACCCGATAACTTATATGATCAACCCGGTGCTCACTTTGGGTCTATTGCGACTCGAGGCAAAAATGATGCGTTAGTGAATGTGATCGGTTCAACCATTTCACCTCAGCCTTCCAAAAGAAATTTAGCCCGAAGCTATCGGCATAAAATCGAAAAATTAACCGGTAAGAAAAAACTATCCAATAAAGAACTCACGCATCATACCTATCAACTTTATGTCAAAGAATATCTACGCTGTGTGAAAGGGATCGACGATAACCTGGGTCGTATTTTAGCCTATCTTAAAGAAAACAACTTGCTGGATAATACGATTATTGTTTATACCAGCGATCAGGGCATGCTGCTTGGCGAACATGATTTTATTGATAAACGGTGGATGTATGAAGAATCCATTCGAATGCCTTTAATTGTGCGCTACCCTAAAATGATCAAGGCCAATAGTCGCAATGACTGGTTAATTAACAATACGGATTATGCACCGACGCTGCTCACATTGGCAGGGGTTGATGTGCCGGCCTGTATGCAAGGAAAGAGTTTTGCCAATGCGCTTTCCGGTGCAAAGGAGCCAAAAACCTGGCGGCAGGCCACCTATTATCGCTATTGGATGCATATGGCCCATGGTCACAATAATCCGGCTCACTTTGGTATTCGGACAAAAAAGTATAAACTCATCTTCTTTTACGGTGTTGATTATACCGATATCCATAATAAAAGGGTGATTAAGGGCAAAGAAGGCAATCGTTTTTGGAAAAGTACGCCGGCGGCCTGGGAGCTATACGATCTTCAAAACGACCCAACCGAGATGGTCAACCAATATTCAAATCCTGATTATGCCAGGATCGTGAAGCAGTTAAAACAAATGCTGCAAAACACCAGAGGCCAGATTGGCGATACGGATGAACCGTTCCCTCGCATTAAAATGATCTATGACGATAATTTTTAAACGAAGCGGCACTGTCCTGATTGATCCTTCATCAAGCCGGTGGTGTCAATCAATTGCAATATCCATACCTTCATTGCCAAAACGAGTACAACCCATATTACAAGGCGATCAGAAGGTCGGGGGCGGAGATTATTGGATTTTGAGGGACCTGGTAACCCAAATTTGTCATTGGTCCTATAAACGCGTGACCTCTCTCTATGTTTCTCAAAATTAAGAATATCCGAAGTTGTTTTCTTGTATATGAGAAATGGAGGGCCTTGGAAATCGTTTGAAAATATTACAACAGATAATATTTATTTTCATAACCCCATGAGTTTAGTAAAGTTCAGTCGCTCCTGGTATTGTCACAATCAAATATGGGGTATTTGGCATAATATTTGCATCTGATTGATAAATACAGATAAAAAAAAGGTGGGGGGGCTGTAAGATGATAAGTTCTTAGGCTTGATAGTTGACTAGAAAAGAATATTAAATATATTTGGTATTACCAAATCATAATAAGTGGCGTATGTTTTTTATAGATTGACGTAGGAGTCAGGGAAAATAAGGAGTAATAAGAGATGAAATATTTGAAATCTAAAAAATGGACAACAGAACTCACGGCCGTTCTGATACTTACCTTAGCGGCATTGATGATCATGGGCCAGACGGTCACCGCTGAGTTGGAAATACCCGCTGAGGCTGAATGGTCGGGTTCCGGGCATAATGACCTGGCTAGTGAAGCGTTTGTGCATTGGGATGTGAGCAGTGACCCAACCCAACCGCCGACGATACCGACGGGATGTGCCAAATGCCACAGTTCCGAAGGTATCCAGGACTTTCTGGGGGCCGATGGGACTGCTGTCGGTTCTGTTGAAAATCCTGTACCTGCCGGCCCTGAGATCGATATCAACATCAATTGCGTTGCCTGCCATAATGATGCGACCAAGGTCCTGGATAGCGTGGTTTTTCCGTCCGGTCTTACAATTAATGGCTTGGGTTCTGAAGCCATTTGCATGCAGTGTCACCAGGGGCGTGAATCTACTTTGACGGTGAATGATTATCTTATCAGCAAGAATGTTGTGGATGACGACATGGCCGACTCCAATTTGGGATTCAGGAATGTGCATTATTTCCCCGCAGCCGGTACTCAGTATGGTGCCGAAGCCATGGTTGGCTATCAGTATGATGGCAAGGTTTATGACACGAAATTTGCCCATGCCGAAGGCGTCGATACCTGTATCGATTGCCACGATCAACATAGCCTTGAAGTTAAAGTTGACGGCTGTATTAAATGCCACGAGGATGTGACAACCGTTGCCGACCTGGACGATATTCGATCTATTACTTCGACGTCTGATCATGATGGTGACGGCGATACGACCGAAGGTATTGCCCATGAGATTGACACGCTAAAAGTTAAGCTTTATGCCGCAATTCAGGATTATGGCCTGAATGTGGCGGGTGCGGCGATAGCCTATGAATCTCATACCTACCCCTATTTTTTCAACGATACCGATGGTAATGGCGTGGCTGACCCGAGTGAAGCCAACTTTGGCAACCAGTATAAATCCTGGACGGCTCGTTTAGTGAAAGCCGCGTATAATTATCAATTTGTCACAAAAGATACCGGCGGATACGCCCATAATGGCAAGTATGTCATTCAGCTGCTCTTTGATTCTATCGACGATTTGAATCCTGCACTGACGGCGGGTTTAACGCGTGATGACCATGGTCACTTTGAGGGCACTTCCGAAGCATTCCGGCATTGGGACGGTGACCTGGTGCCTGGCAGTTGCAGCAAGTGTCATTCTGCCGGTGGATTGCCCCTGCACCTGGCCACGGGTGGCCAGGCCTCTCAGCCGCCATCTAATGGTCTTAAGTGCGAAACCTGTCATGACGCCCTGCCGGAATTTACCCGTTATAGTGTTGAAAAGGTTGAATTCCCAAGTGGGGCCATGCTCAGCCTGGGGACCGGTAAGGACTCGAACCTGTGCCTCAACTGTCATCAGGGCCGTGAATCTACCGTGGATGTTCGGAAGGCGGTTGCTGGGCTTGATGAAGATACCATATCAAGCAGTTTGGGATTCCTGAATGTTCATTATTATGCGACGGGTGCCACGATGTTTGGCACCGAGGCCAAGGGGGCCTATGAATATATCGGTAAAGCCTATAACGGTCTATTTCTGCATATAACCACGTATAATGAGTGTACGGACTGTCATGACGCTCATAGTCTTGAAATTGTTGAAGAAGTTAAGGATGACTGTCTATATTGCCATGATGCTTCTAATTTTAACGATATCAGTCGTGGCGATAAGATTCAGGATTTCGATGGTGACGGTAAAATATTGGAAGGTATAGGCGATGAAATCGCCACCATGAAGAAAAACCTGTACACGGCGATTCAGAGTTATGCCACAACAGAGGTCGGTATGCCAATTATCTACGATTCGCATACCTATCCTTACTTCTTCAATGATACCAACGGTAACGGCGTTGTTGATGGCGCGGCTGAGGCTAATTATGGCAACCAGTACAAATCCTGGACACCGCGTCTTTTGAAAGCCGCTTATAACTATCAGTTTGTCAGTAAGGATACTGGTAGTCATATCCACAATGGCCGATATATTATTCAGGTGCTCTACGACAGTCTTGGAAATCTTGGAACGCATGATATGACAAACATGGTGCGTCCGGAACTGGATACCCGGAGATCGAACCCCAAGTGTGGTGATATGAACTTCCCAATGCCATTGGGTGACTTTACCGGAGACTGTATTGTTGGATTGGATGACTTTGCAATATTTGTCTCGAACTGGTTAAATGAAAGAAATCCTTAAAATTGACGCCAGCGTCATTCCCGGCACGCCGGGATTTGAAATTCGTTTACAACATCCTAAGCATGATTAAAAGATGTAAAACGGCTTTTGACGCGGGAGTCAAAACGAGTAAGGTATAATATTGGCTACCCATATTATGGGCTGTCGGCTATCCTATGCCGTCGGCCCATTTTCGTGCGCGGGGGGGGCTGATGGAATCGAGGGCAACCGCGATACATGATGTGTAGGGAACCGAATCTTATCGCCAGGGGCGTGGTAATAAGCAGACTCAATGAGCATAGACCACGATCAATTCAGGAAATCTGAACGTTGGACCGGAAAGTTTATTCCAGAAATAGAAGGGTTTAGGAGATTACCATAGGAGCCGCTTAGGCGGCGAGCAGATTTTCCGGATGCTGTGAGATTGGAACCGCCAAGCCCTCCTTGATTGATTCTGTAATTGTTACTTGCGTTTTGAGGGTTGGTGCCAATAGAGGAAGAAATTTCCGGCTTTGGTGTTATGGCAATAGGCGCACAGGGTTGTTGCGGTCTCTTTTCGAAGCATGGGTTTTTTGGCTGCGATGGCGGTGATGTTTTTCGGTTTGTCCGCGACGGTCTTCTCGTCAGAGTCGAAGTGTCCATGTGCGTTATGGCAGGTTACGCAGGAGATGTTCGAGGTGGGGATCGCGTTGGATTTTTGTTCGCCTTGTCCGACCCAATATTGCAAGGCCCCCGGGAGTAGATCGGCCTTGGGATGGTTGAACATGTTAGGTTTTTTTGCCTTTCCGTAAGGACCGTGGCATCCGAGACAACGTTTTTCAGCGATCATCTGGCTGGTGGGGTCCTGGGGAGCGTTCCATAGTTTGTCGGAAACGCTGGTTGTGGTGGCGTGAATGGTATGACATGGGGCACAAATGCCCGCTTTATACTTTCCTTCGAGGGCGAGTTGATTATGCATGCTGTTTTGCAGCATTTTAATGTCCTGATGGCATTGATAACACAGTTCGTCGGCGGAAGCTTTACTGTCAACACGCAAGAGGTGGGGCTTGTCCGAGTTGTTATGGGGGTCATGGCAGGTTTGGCAGGCCATGAGCTCTTTAGGTTTAGTGCCAATCTTCAATGGTTTGTAATTTTTTATCTGGCTGATGTCAGATCGCGGGTGTAATACGGCCTTCTTAGAGGGGGCGATATTGTTGGGGTCCCAGGTTATGTCGTTATGACAGGAGGTGCAAATTTGTTCATCTGAAATAGCACCTGTCGCATCGGGTATGAATGCCCAAAGGTTCTGGTCATCATCCCAGGCATGCATTTGATGACACAGGCCGCATTGGGTCATTTTCGTGTCGGTCATTTTCTCCGGACGATGTATGCGCTTATGGCAGGAACTGCAACCAGAGTCAATTTGATCGTTGGCATTAAATTGTTTATTCACCGCCATGAGATCGTGAGGGTTATTTGCCATTTGATCCGCCAGATCGGCATGGCAACTCTGACACAAATCGTTTGGGGAGGTTCTAAGGCACTTGTTTCCGGCGGGCTTGTGAAGGTTATGACAGGTCTGGCAGGTCATCACTTCTTTCTCGCCGGTGGCGTTGCTGTGATAAAGCGGCAGGTCACTGTTTTTGGACATGTTTTTTACCGGGACATTGAGCGGATGGGTATGAGTTAGCTGGCCGTGTTTTTTACCGGTTTTTGCGGCCAGACCAGCGGGATTGTGACAGGAATTGCACATCCCCGTGGTGTCATCCGTCGTCGATGCCGGTTTATGGGCAAGGCTATGGAACATATGGCAGGCACTACACGGACCAGCCTGCTCAATGGTCAGCCCCTGGTCATTTTTAGAGTCCATAGCGTATTTACGTGGGTCGTGGGATGAATTAAGAATATCATTTTTGTTCGGATGACATTGGGTACAGAACTTTGAATCTTCCAAAGACATGGCGAGCATGAAATTACCACTTTGGCCGTTATGCATTTTATGGCATGAAAGGCAGATAAGACGGCTTTCATCCCCCAACCGGGTTCCCATGCTTTCGATGGCCTGGATTTGCTCGGCAGCATGGATTATGGGGCGATCCGGGTGGGCACCGGGTTGTTTTTCGTGCCACATGCCGGGGCGTTTTTCGTTATGGCAGGCCAGGCATAAGTCATTATCTTCGGCGCGTAATACCAGCAAATGATTCTGCTTGGCACCGTGAGGCGTGTGGCAGGTCTCGCAATGGATCTGGGGGTTTTCTTCGGATATTTTAGCCCCAGCTTTTACCAGCACCTCCGGAATATCACCATTCAGCTTGCCCAATGGGTGATTGTCATGCATGCCATCTGTCGGCGTTTTATTTTTATGGCAGGCCAGGCACAGCTGACTTTTTTCATTTTTCATTCGAAGAAAGACCGGGTTGTCCAGATTGACCGGCGCGCCGCCGATATGAGCGGTATGGCAGGTTCTACAGACGATTTTTCCGTCTTTGAGTGGCAAAATATCGGGAATCTCCATGTCCGGTGGTGGCACGACATCCTTTTCATGGCCGTGTTCGAGATAGACACGACGGCGGGAATCAACCACCGAACCGTCATGGCAACTCAGGCACATTAGAGATTCTGCCTCCATAGGTTTGTCAGGTTTTTTGACGAGCAATTTTGACAGGTTACTTTGGAATGCTTCTATCCATTGGAAATGACACGATGCGCATTCTCGCAGTCCCTTGGAGCCTGTCATGGTTACGGGTTGAGCCTGAGCCCCGGTGGCCATTAAGGTGGTGAGAATAAATAGTTTAACGGTTGACTTAAAAATTTTCATCTATTTCTCTTTGTTATACTCAAGGAGTATCATTTTATTCAGTGGCGTGTAATGTAATGCTTTAAATTGTAAAGACTTAGATGTCGGCGAAACGGGCGAATTATATGGGCATGGCCCGATGCCCTTGCGTATCAGTTTAGGGTAACGACGGCTATTCGATTAGAAGTCAGTTCGACAACATAAAGCCGCCCTTTTGAGTCAAAGCTGAGACCGGCGGGAAAGTCAAATTTCAAAGGGTGGCCATGTATGTCGCACAGGACTCCCTGGAACCTTCCCCAGGGGCCAAATACCTGGATCACCTGCAGGGTGGAATCGCTAACATATATGTTCCCCTTGGCATCGGCGGCAATACCTTTGGGGCGGTACATTTGGCCCCTTTCTACGCCCCAGCTACTGATCAACCCGGACCATCGCCCCGTGGGGCTGATTCGCTGGATTCGCGCGCCCATCACTTCGACAACATAGCAGTAGTCTTCCGTGCCAGTACAAGCCATAAAAGGGTAGTCAAACTGGCCCAGAGACCGGCCTTTACGGCCCATCAGTGTGAATTTTCCCGTCACGTTATTCCTGAGGAGCACCCGATGGTTGTCATTGTCGATGATGTAGCTGCGTTTTCCATCAGAAGTAATTGCGATATCAGTGGGGTCGGTAGGATGGGCTTTACTGCCCGGCGGCAAGTCCAAATTTTCTAGCAGTTTACCTTCGGGGGATACAATTACTACGCGGTGGTGGCCCGAATCGGCAATCCACAAATTATTATTATTGGGATCAATAGCAATGCCGACTGGCTGGTCAAGTTGTCCATCATCCTTCAGGTCGATAATCGCATCCACCTGGCCTGTCGATGTAAACCCGCCGATCCGGTCATTGACGCCATCGGGCACATAGATCCTGTCCTGATTGTCTAAAGCCACATCCGTCGGCATGACCAGGGGCTTTTCGGGAGGGCAGGCTATGTGGTGACTGATCACCGCGTCTATTTTCAATGTAGCGGGAATGACGATATCCGCTTGCAGGGTGATTGACATGCTCAAAAAACAAATCACACCATACAGTTTAATCCGGTAAGCACCGCAAGTCCGACAGGCGGTTCGAAACGCTTGACCATGTTGCCGGAGAACTCTTGACCATTTTACGGAAGATTTCATATGTACTATTTTAGTGGTTAATTTCATACGATACACCTGTGCGATTTCGCACTAATCTATGACGCCAGGGTCATCAGTAAGCTTCTTATTTAGATATATTTCTCACCCGGCGGCTTGGCCCGCCGGACAGGGTGAGTCTTGTTAATTCATCGTCAGGCAATATTGACGCCAGCGTCATCCATTTTTCAAAGCGTTGATCCTGGTGTCTAATCGATATATTTACGTGTCAATGTCGCCTTTTAACGCAACCATCGAGGTTACTGGTCGACGCCCTTGTGCGTATAGACATGGAATTCCTTGCCTTCCTGGATTTGCTGGATCTGGCCGGCCAGGGGTGAATTTTTCAAGGAATTTATCCGCTTCGGTGAATACCCCAGGGTTTCATAATCGACTAAATTGGCATCCTTGCTATGGCAGGTCAGGCATTTATGGGGTTTGCTCTGCACTGAAGAATGGATTTGAAGATAGATTTCGTTCTCACGCTTACTCCCAGATTCGGCGTTATGATATTGTTTAGCGAGATTAGCTAATTGCTGACCTCTGTCCTTATAATAATTTTTCATGTCCATCCCGGCTTTCAATTTCATAACGGGTATGAGTTTGGCGCCATATTCCCCGCGAGCACGTCGATTAGTTTCTTCATTGAGTTGGGCAATCGCATGGCGCCAGACGGGACTGTCCGGTTGAGACGTTTCGATCTGAAGTAAAAGATATTCCAGCAATTCGTCACCTCCGGAAACCTGGATGGCTTCATCAAGCATGCCTACAATTAATCCATGCGCTTTTTCGGGATTGCTTCTGATTTCATCTTTGCTCGTCTCAAAATAGTATATTAACTTTAAAATGGAAGGGGTGTCGGTGTTTTTCCCCGTAGCGGTACTATACCACATGACAGGCGATTTACTGTCAGCCGCATATTCATGGCATAAATGACAGCTGATAAATGTTGTGTGGAAGTTATCAAACGACCGCACCGCTGCAATTTTATTATGGGGCATGGCACTGTGGCAGCCCGTTGAGGTACACCCGTTGAATGGATCGGGTTCAAACCATCTATCAACACCATGGTAATGGTTCATGGGGGCACGAGCCGCATCGCCTATATTATCGGTCATATCCTGTTTCAGGGAATCGGCGGAAAGTTGTCCCTGCCTTGCATGATATTGTTGGGGAATTTCCAGTGGCTTGAAAACAGAACGGAAAAGATACATGACGGCCATGTAAGTCGCCCATGCTACGATAAGCAAGACTAACAATGCATGAAGACGGACTCGTACTGTATGCCATAAACTGGGTTTGGCATGTGAATCGTTCTCTCCGTGTAATTTGTCGAGATAACTATATTTCTGGGGATTTTCTTCCTGGAGTTGTTTTTTAACATCTTCCAGCATGGCCGGGTGTGATTCGGCGAGCTCTTCGATCGGGGTATTACCGGAGAACATGGCCGGCGAACATGGAAACGCCGCAGGGGACAGAAGGACACCTGCCAGGTGAACGATACCAACATGCAATAATGCCAGATAGGATTCAAAACTATGGATCAGGTATGAGACGGTAAGTACGCGTCCCGGGAGGTAGCGGCTGGTAAAGGAATCGTCCCACATGATCAGGCCGGTAACCCCCAGAAGGATCGTTCCCCACAAAACACCAAAGTATTCAAATTTTTCTTCCAGACTGAATCGTCCCCATTTAGGGCGTGTTTTTGTCAGGCAGAGTAAATAGATGATTTGATGTCCCATCTGCATGAAATCCCGCGGGCTGAACAGCATCGGAAGGGTCAAGATGATCCAGAGATAACTTTTGCCGGTAGATTTTTTTTGAGCCAGGATATAACTGCCAATGTAGATGACCATGTGAAAAGAAAAACCAATCAGCAGCAGGGCACCAGAAACACGGTGCAATATCCGGACTGCCGAGAGACTTCCTAAAAGCTCAACAAACCACACGGCAATGGGACGATCAGCAAATTTCAACGAGTAACCGGTAATGACCAGGATGGAAAAGGTAATAACCAGTGCCCAGTGCTGAACGCGTTGGAAGGGAGTAAATCGTCTTAATAATTTCCGGGCTCTTGGGTCTTTCATCAACTCAACTGCCAGATGATGATTCTTTTGGTCGGATGGATCCTGTCGTCCCAGGACGATTTGGAGCATATCCATGATCATGAGCATTGCCGAGGGGCCAAATGTCATGATGATCATAATGACAAAAATTGTAGCAATAAAATATTCGATACCCCGGCTGGTGGACAGGTCAAGGTGGATCGCTGCAGACCCCACCTTTTCGCCGGCCCGGGGGTGGCAGTTGGGGCTACGACAGGTATCACTAATGTTTTGAGAATTTGTTGAAGATTCAGGTTTTGTGGGGGAAAGGATTTGATGAACATTTTCCATTTGCCCAACGTGGCAATCAACACATCCGGCAACCGATTTATCGCCCAGGAGCATGCCTTTCCCATGAAAACTGGCTAAATAGGTAGCGGTACTATCGGGCAAATCATATTTCTGTTTGATCTTTTGATTGCTATGACAGGCCGCACACATGCGGGTGATTTCCTGATTGGAGTTGGCCGGCATGCTTCGGGCATGGACATGCCAGTAATAAAAGCGAGTGTCAACTGGCAGGGATTCGTCATGGCAAACATTACAACGCCCGACGGGCGCTTCGTTTTTGGCCCAATTTTTACCATGAAGACGGAATGTGGGTTCATCATGACAGAGGAGGCATCGTGACTGGTTATCGCTAAGGGGGGGCCCCAGGAGTTGATTGGATTCATTGAGAATATCAAGCGTATGGACCGAATTGTTAAGCATTTGCTCAATCCGGTTATGGGCAAAGTGTACTTCCAGGTTGCCGGGTGTTTCCATGTGACAGCTTTGAGTACAATCGACCGGGCGGGTCTTTTTATGTGGCACGACCTGCACTTCAGAGCGATCATGGCAATCCGTACAAAGCAGTCGGGCGTGTGGGCCGAGTGAGTGGTCGTAATAGGCCGGGTCCACATAGTAAAGATTGAGTTTCTTTCCGGTATCATCCAGTCGGCCCAGGCCGCGGTAACGATGACATACCTGGCACCCTTCCGGGTCGATCGCCCAACTGTCACTGCATACGAGCAGTGCCAGTGCGATGACAATGAGATTGAGTACCACAGTTCGATCTGTTAATTTTAACATTATTATTTTCCTGAAATATAAAGTACAATTACGACGTCGGGGTCATAATGAGTTGATACCGCGTTATTTTTCCCCTTCTGGATGGGAATAAATATGAAAGACTTCGCCAGCAGGGAGTTCCTGCATTTTTCGAGCGATGGGTGAATTTTGAAGAAAATCAATTCGTTTGGGCGAATAGCCCAGTGCTGAAAAATCGAGCATGGGCAAATTCGAGTTGTGGCAGGCTTTACAAAGTTTACCCACAGGCATGACGTTCTGGTGAACGTCGTCCTGCAGGGATTTTTTCTGGGCATCCGACTGTTTAACCGGCTGTTTCTCTTTGTATTTCAAATAGCGATCAATAGCCAATTGTTGTTTGGCTGAGGGGACTGGACGATGATTGTCACGCCCGACAATAGCGATTTTAGCATTATATTCGCCATGCAGGTGCATCTGAATGCCCTTGCTGATATCGGCAACGACATCCCGCCAGAGTTTAGCCTGAGGATTGGTTGTTTCAAGGTGAACCAGCCAGCCTTTGAGTTGTTCATTATCACCGGCTTCTTCGAGGGCATCACGAAGTAATTCAATGATCATTTTACTATAGGTTGAGAACATGGCAGGGTCGGTAACGTCTGTGGTTTCAAAAAAGGAGGCCAGTCGAAGGACTGCCGGGGTCTCACAGGTTGCACCACTTTCCAGTTTATACCATGCGGTGGGCAAACTCTGAGTCGTACGGGTGCTGTGACATACGCCGCAATCCATGATGGTGGTGTGCATATTCAGAAATGCTCTTGTTTCTACCCGCTTACCATGCGGAAGGCGGGTATGGCATCCGGAAGTGGTACAACTATTGGTTGGGTCACTCTGGAACCATGGTGGAATTTGATGAAAATGGGCCAGTGGTCCGCGTGTCATAGGGGCCACTGAGGCGTTCGCCTGAGCCAGAGAATGGGGGGCGGCCTCAAGGGTTTTGGCGTCAAGGCGTTTAGGTATTTCCAGGATTTCTGTCGGAGCGGTTTGACGATGGAATAAATGGGAGAGCAAAAAGGTCAGCGATGAAACCCAGATCATAATTAACACCGCCAGTAGAACAACACTATATCCCCTGCGAACGATCTGGCGGGTAATTTGCTTTTTTGTCATCTTTGAACGGGCCGGCGGGTGGTCCACTATGATATCGAGTTGCCGGGCGATTTGTTCGACATGGGCACTGTGTTTTTCAGCCAGTTCTGCCGGGGGAGCATTACCACTTAGTGAACCGAATGACAATGGAAAGACGACCGGTGAGAAGATCACCGAGAACAAGTGAATGACCGCGATATAAACAAAGGCCAGATACGCTTCATCCGAATGAACGATGTAGGCAAAATTCAATGCTCTGCCGGACAAGAAACCGCTGGTCCAATCGGTAGCCCATAACATGGCGCCACTGGTGCCGATCATGGCACAGCCCCAGAAAACAGCCCAATATTCAAATTTTTCCATAAACCCGAACCGCTTGAACGCGGGGCGATCTTTTCTTAGCATGAACAGGTAGGAAAAATGCGTCAAAATATCCTTAAAGTCCTGGAGGGTAATCATCATGGGGGCGTTCAGGATGGTTTGGATGAGCGTTTGTTTGTCCCCTTCACGTCGCAATTTTCGACGGAGACAGATGAAATGGACCGTCACATAGATGAGATGGTATCCCAATCCAAGCAGCATCGTTACGCCGCAAAGGCGGTGAATGGTCCGTGCGATACTGAGACCGCCAATAAAGTGAACTAGATTTTCAGCCCAGGATGTGTCAGCAAATTTAATACACATTCCGGTATAGACCAGTCCCGTAAATGTAATGGCCAGCAACCAATGCTGAAATCTCTGGTGAACCGTGAGCCGATGTATCATGACTTTGCCTTTGGGATGGGCCTGGACCTGTCTGGCCAATTCTTCCAGCCGGTGTTCTTCGGGGGTCGCCCGGCGAACAGTAAGGCTGAGTAGTTCCAGCATGATAATGGTGAAAAACAGGCTCAATGTTCCAGCCGTAATAATAACAAAAAAAGCGGCCACATAAAATTCCGGTGTTCGGGCATGGGGGTCAAGTTGAAGGTGAACTGCTGCGGTTTTTAATGCCGGTGGGGCACTGGCATGGCAATTGGCACTGATACAGGTGTCAGATAATTGAGACATATGGGTGGTCGAGGTGGGGTCATCACGGGTCAGCATCGCATGGATATTCCCGGTTTCACTGGCATGGCAATCCAGGCACGTCGCGGTCTCATTATTGCCCAGTAAATTGGATTTGCCATGAAAACTGTGCAGGTAACTGGCAACCGTATCGTGGGTGTTGTATTTTTCAATAAAAGAAGGGTCGCTATGGCAAACGGCACAGACCTGGACCATCTGGCGGACTGGGCGGGCCGGTTGCATTCGGCTGGCCGTGTGACGGATAAAATATTCCATGTCCAGAGGCACTTCATCCTTATGGCATGTTTTGCATCGCAAAGTCGTCTTAACACCGGGTTTTTCAGGGATATAACGAAATAGCGGTTCATCATGACAATAAAGGCAAATGGACTGCCCTTTGTCAAGCAACGGCGTCTGGAATGGGAGTTGACTGAGATTTTCTATACTGTGGACGCTACTTTGCAAATAATCCATGACATCGCGATGGCTGAAACGGCGTTCTAATCGACCGGAAGCTTCTAAATGGCACACCGTCGTACAATCCACGGGCTTTGAGACCTTATGGGGGAAAATGGAAACTTCGCTCCGTTCATGGCAGTCGGTGCATTTCAGGCGTGCGTGTGGACCCATTTGATAGGTATAATATTCAGCACTGCAAAAAAATAATCGAAGTTCACCCGTATCGGAATCCAGGCGGCTGAGTCCACGATAGCGATGACAAAGTAAACATCCTTCAGTCTCAGCGGCATTTAGAAGGTCACTGCCAAGAAAGGTCATGGCAGTTGTTATTAGAATAATGACTTTGAAAAGTCTATTCTTGACACGCGCGTCATGAGTCTTTCTGACGCCTTGTC
>JAIPFO010000025.1 GCA_021736565.1 Phycisphaerae bacterium
GAAAAGAGTGTGGAAGTCCACGCCATGTCATTTGAGGAAAGTTCTACTTTACTTCGAGTAATTAGTTGTACTCACCAAATTCATTTTCAACAGTTTTTTCGTTATAGGGGTCTTGTTGCCAACGGCCATCAACAACATAACGATAGCGGTAATCGCCCTGGGAAAGCGGTATTTCCACTGCCCACCGGCCATTGTCACCGGCTGGATTCAACTGGGTCGAATCTGGCTGCCAGCTGTTAAAATCGCCAGCGAGGCAGACTCTTTCGGCATTTGGATAAAGTGCGGCAAAATGAACCAGATCGCGTTTCTGTCGAACACCATAGAAACTGTCAATTTTTTCTTCAATGGTCATCTCAGCGTGTTCCAGGGGAGCCGCCTTGCTGCCGATAAGTATTTCTGATTCGGCCAGTAATTCGATGGCGGACTTGCTGATCGCCATGAGTTGGCTCTCAACAGACTCAACGGTCCCGCCACATGTTTCATTCTGAAGAATTTCATCGGCCAGAGCCATAAAATCTTTCATGCCCTTACTGGAGGGTTCATATTCGGTAATTGGCTGACCAAAGCTGGCAGCCTCTTTGAGTTTGGTATTGAAATTGATGATCGCCTTGAACATATCGGCTGAATAATTTTTTCGAAGTTCACTTAGCACTTCACGAGCCAGTTTTGTGCGCACATCGTACATACTGGCCAGGACCTTCACGGTTATTTCCTGTTGACATTGCTGTTTGAGGACTTGAATGGTTTCCAACTGTCGCGAGAGACCATGAAGGGCAAAATAGCCGGTTTCTACCGGGATAACCACTTCATTGGCAGCGCGGAGTGAGTTAAAGGTCAATAAGCCGACACTGGGCGGGCAATCAATGACAACATAATCGTAATCATTCGCTTCATGGGCCAGGACATTTCGGAGGCAATCTTCCCGGTGATCTTGGCCGGCAAGCTGCGGTTCCAAAGCGGCCAGCTCGATCCCGGCAGGTGCCAGGTCGAAGCCCGGGGCAATCTGCCAGACAATATTTTTTAATGACACGCTCGCATCAGAGTGAGCTGAAATGAGCACCTCGTAAATCGTATGTTCGATCTGTTCTTCCGGGACAGCCAATCCGACAGCACAATGGGACTGCGGATCCATATCCACCAGAAGAGTCCGACGGTTCTGAACCGCAAGACAGGCTGCAAGATTCATTGCTACTGTCGTTTTTCCGCAACCACCCTTTTGATTAATGACCGCTATACACTGCATAAAACACCTCGTAAATTTTTTCTAACCCTCCAAGGCCTATTTCGTTAAGGCTTACTCTAAGCCTATCTTCTCCAGTCAACAAATGCTGCTGATACAACTGTTTACAGTTATCGGTCACTCATTTCGTAAAACTTTATGTTTTTATCGGACGATTAAAAAAAAAACAGCCTTTATGGTGTTGGGAGGTCGTTATTTTAGAACAAAACTCTCGAATTTAGGCGATCAGATCGAGATGTTTAGAGAGGCAAATATTCCTTAAAGTCTTATTAGTAAATAAGTTAGGTGCAGGTCTGGCCGGGGGGTGCCCTTCGGGGGCAAGAGAACCAGCGAACCGCTATTTTCAATACTGAAAATTGACACTCAAATTAAAAAAATAATTATGACGCAGGAAACAATAAAGACGTCATACCACCTTTGGCGGGTTAATTCTGGTGTTCAACCGGCGTTTCGATGCGTTAAAATCGACTTTTGGCATCGAAATCAATTAAAATTCGTTTTTATTAAATAAATTTTGAGTCTTGCGACGATATTGGACTCAGCAGTACTGAAAACCCGAATGGGGAACGTGATTTTTTAGAAAAATGCTTTTTTTTATTTTTTTTTCAGCATTGAAATGGAAATCATTAAAAGCTATAGTTATGCTTATTAGCATTGTGCTAATGGTGAACTAATGGCAAAAGTTGGGTGTCCGGCCATTTTAGGATTAAAATAAGCCTGTGATGTAGCACGAATTGGCTTTTGTCGAAACAGTCTAAAGAGAAAGAAAGGAATTAACTGTATGAAAACACAAAAAATGATTGTCGTATTGTTGGGAGTTTTGCTATTGAGCAGCTCAGCTCTCATGGCCCAAGATGGGGATGAGGCGAAACTGGGAGTCGATCTGGACTCGACATTTGTAACCAAATATATCTGGCGTGGTTTTGATGTACTGGATGACCACGGTGCCTGGCAACCCAGTGTAAACCTGGACTTGTTCGGGACGGGGTTTAGTGCCAATGTGTGGGGTTCGATTCCCATTGGTAGTGGTGGTGATAATAATAATATCAAACAGGAGTATGATTATACACTGGCCTATGGGTTTACGCTGTGCGAAGATGAAGCGTACGCCATGAATTTTGGCACGAACTACATTTACTATGATTTCCCGAAAGTCAATTCCCGTAAAAGACCTGACATACAGGAACTCGGTGCGAGTATTGCCATGCCAAATCTAATGGCTATCGGCGAGCTTGCCCTGGTGCCCAGTTACTATTATGGCCAGGCCTGGGCCGCAAAATCAGATTCCGCTGATATTGAAGGGGCTTTTCACCTGTTCACGCTAAGCTGTGATATGCCGTTGAAATGTCCGGTAACGGATAATGAATATGTTTTAACGGCCTTTGGTGACCTGATGTTCAATGACGGTGCATTGGGTGCCGATCATGATTGGTCCCATTCAACCGTTGGCCTGGCAACCGCTATGGAAGTGGGGCCAGTGACGGTATCCCCCGCGATCTATTATCAGATTTCGATGGAAGACACTGTAAACGAGAATGATGAGTTATATGGTGGCTTGAGCGTCAGCTACAGCTTCTAAAGGTAGAGTTTTTATAACTTCTTTTTAACAATAAGTTATGAGCCCGAGTCATGTTTGATGATTCGGGCTTTTTTATTGGGCCGGATGAATCGCGTCGTCTTAATTTTTATGCCAGTATCATGAGTATTTTGACGTCCATTTTCCACCCCTAAAATCTGCATTGAAATAAGGAAATGATTTTTGATGTGGGAGTTTATTCTATGAAATTTTCAGCGGGCATATAGTTAAAAAAATGGCCAGAGCAATTTTTCAATCACTCTGGCACACTCAATTCTCCCCAACGGAATATTTGTCGCCGCCACGGTGAGGCGACAAAATATCTTTGGATTGTTAATTATTGACGTAGGGGTCAATATTGATGTTTGTGTCAATCCAGCAATGACAGAAGAACATCAGAGTTTTCTGCCTCTTCTGTCACCATGCCCATGATTTCGCCAATTTTTTCAGGGGTCAGGAAGAGTTCCTCGCGAACGCGTTGGTCATAGCTTGGGCCTGGATTGCCCGATTCACCGAGTTTTTGGTTATGGCAGATATAATCGGCCATGTGGACCAGTTTTACCAGTGATCTGACATCCTCATCCGGGCACGCCATGGGGTCATGGTGCCAGCGAATCACGGCCTCGATCTCCCGGCCCAGTTTCCATTTTTGGGCCAGCCAGGCGCCTGCCTCATCATGGCCCATGCCAATATATCGGGCTTCTTCTTTGACCGCGGGAATATCCATCCCCGTAGCACTGGTAATGGCCATGTGGAATTCTGGATTTGCATACCGTTCAAAAAGGATCTTGCCCATATCATGGACAATACCACTAAGGTGAGCCACGTCGCGTGTAATTCGTTGGTCGATATGGTTTGCACAGAAATCATGCAGAATTGATGTGATAATTCCAACCGTTACGGAATGTCGCCAGAAGTTTCGACGGTCGAACACGGGGTTTTGTGACCGGGAGAACGCCTGGAAGACGCTGGTGCTCAGTGCGATATTGGTAACGGTAATGAAACCCAACCGGGCGATCGCCGGTTGAAGCTGGGTGATTTCCTCGCCATGAACCGGGGCATAAAAGACAGAATTGACCATCTTTAAGACCTTGGTCGATATTGCGGGGTCCTGCTCGATGATTCGAGCAACATCGATAGCACCGCTGTCGGGGTCATTCACTGTTTTTTGCAATTGGATGGCAACTTCTGGAAGTGTGGGAAGGTCTTCAGCATTTTCAAAGATGCGAAGAAGTTCTCTGGAGTCCCGGGGTTCAGTCCATTTATTCTGGGCTGCCATTCGTTCCATCTCATTTAGAGGTATGTTCGTCATTTCTTATTTCCTTTCCATCCGGCAATCACCGGGAACCTGTATTTACTAATCATTCCCGCGTCAAAAGTGATTTTTCATTTTTAAAATCGCTAATTAAGATGCGAAATAGGGGCGTCAAAAATATATAGGACACAGGTGTCGTTTCATTAACTAGTGCCCATGTCTTTTCCACTTGGGTATCACCCCCATCGGTTCAAATGTGAGGCGGATATAGTTACTATGCTGAAATTTAATTTTTTGAGAATTCGCTATGGTTTTTTGTGGTCATATGCAGAAAATCATGGCCGGCCCAGCTGTTTTGTCATTTGAATGATTCATTTATGGGACCTGTACAGGACCACTACTCAAAAAGTCACTCATGATGAACTATTTGGTGATTATTTGCCTATTTTTTTTTTGGGGGTATAATAGTAACGTTATCTTCATTCCTGCCAAAACATGCCGCTAGCGTCAAAAGTTCAGCGCGGCCCTGACAGTCGCCTTAAATCAAGGGTTTTTTTCAGGCTCGCCTTGGCGTTTTAACGGGACTATCAAACATGCCTGAATTTTTAAATTTATAAATTTTTATTCCTTTAAAGAGGATTCACTCGTCCAAAGTCGATCCGCTGAGGTTGCCGATCAGCTTCTGGTTGGCGGACGGGCTTCAAAAATACTTATGACGCTGACGTCGAAGATGGGATTTAATATCACTATTTTTCATGAAAGGCTGGTTTTGTAATGTTTAAGAGAAACGGTAAAGCGATTAACGGTCTGATTCTGGTAGCTGTAATGACTTGTATACCATGTATTTACATGGCGGTAGCGGGCGAGAAAGCGGCTGTGGCGAGTGGAGGTAAGAAAGCGGTAGTATCAGAGCCGGTTGATATCCAGGCGGGCGACAAGGTGATCAGTGATTTTATGGCGACCGTTGAGATTTTGGGGGAGGGATTGGAATTTGACCATAATGGTGACGGAGCAGCTGATATGGTGGTTTATCTGCTGAAAACGAGCAGGCCAGACCTGAAAACGGATTATTATACAGTCAGTAGGGCGGTGGAGATGGGTGATATAGTTGTTCGGGAAGATCCGCGAAATTATGTGCCGGGTATGCAGCGATATATTACGCCGGCGGAAAGCATTCGCGGGCCGAATCTTGTGGCCCAGGTTTACCGTCCCGGCGGGGGTGGAGGTGGTTATTTTCAGGGAGGTCAGGGATTTACGGGTGGCGGTCAGAACCGTGGATTTGGCAATAGCGGGATCATGGGTGGCGGCGGGTATGGAGGAATTATGGGCGGAGGCGGGTATGACCAAATGGGCTATGCCTCCAGAGTGGCTGAGCAGCAGCAGACGGTTCTGGATGTATTTTGCTTTGAGAAGAGGCGGGTGATTCAACTGGCGATGAAAGCGGGGAGCTCTGATTTATTTGTTAATACCCCCATGGCCAGCCCAAGTGTCCGCAAAGAGTTGGTCATGAACGCCAATCAGTCGAAGGTCGATGAGATTGTCGCGGCAGAACTGAAACGTCGGAATATTTTCAGTCCGACCCTTGCATTGCATGACATATTCAATAATCCTGTTTATGGGCAGACTCTTCAATGGTATCAAGGACAATGGCGGCGGGTTCTGGCTGGAAGTAAAAACGTTTCAGGGATGATTTGCACCGATGGGAACGGGAATATTCTTTGTGCCGATATTTACGCGTCACCGAAATTGTTTAAAAAAATGCTGCCGGAATTGCTCCAGAGTAGTGCGATTGAAGCCTGTACGTATCCCGGAGGCGAGAATAGTCCTAAAGCGGACGTAGAGGGATTTCTGGCGAAAATGAAAGGGGCCAGGAGCTGGTCTAAGGATATTGGAGAAACCTATATTCATACATCGTCAAGCCTGGTCAGTGAAGCCGTTTTGTTTGCGGGTGCTCAAGAGGGAGGATTTGTACATTTAGAAGCATATAGGCGGTGATTATCAGTCATCCGTTTTTTTAGTGTGAAAACTAAAGAGAATTAAAAGGGGGGCGAACACCTGTTTGGCGATATGGGGAGTTTAGCAGGTGTCATTTGCATCTCCGTGGCCCACCTCTTGGTTTTATTGTTGATTCCAGCTTTGGTTTGTCGGCTACTAAATGGGGGGGCATCTCGTTGTTTGGGGTCATATGCCGTTTTTCTCGTACATAAGGTATTGTATATTCAACACTTATTGAGTGTCACGGGTGGGTGTTAAATCCGCCGAATAAAATCATCAGTGAGACATCAGAAATAATGCTCTTGAAAATTTTCACAAAAACAGGTATGTATAGAGCGAGTTTCCAATCAATTTACATAGGCTAAAAGTTTGAATAATGGAAAGGACAACATAATGCCCAAAGTAATAAAATCTATTTCTGTAGCTGTCAAAGAGTGTCAATTAGACCATTATAAGGGTGATGTGCTGATTGCCGGATTATTTGAAGGGACGAAACGGGTTCCCAAATCACTCACTGGAATGGATAAATCAACGGGTCAGAGTGTTGGGAATCTTCTGAAACTGGGTGATTTTAAGGGCAAGGCCAACGAAACGGCCGTGTTGTATAATAGTAAGGCGAATTTTGGGCGCATTATCCTGGTGGGGTTGGGTGATAAGAAGAAAATCGAGCTCAATACCCTGCGTCAGGCCGCCGGAACGGTCGTTCGCCTGATGAGTAAAATGGATGTGACACAAGTGGGAATGGCCATTCACGCCGATGAGGCCATCAAATTAAAACCGGAATTGATGGGCCAGGCGATCAGTGAAGGGGTGATGATGGGGCGGTACGATTACCTGGATTATATGCCGGTGGACAAGGATGAAAAAACAGGTCCCATGAAGGTCACTCTTGTAGAGCCAGACGCCAGAGTCGCCATGGAGCTCAAAAAAGGATGTAAAATCGGACTAATCCTGGCACAAGGCCAAACCCAGACGCGGATGCTGGCCAATACGCCGGGCAATGAAATTAACCCGCCCGAGTTGGGACGTGAGGCACAGCGGTTGGCCCGGAAATTTGGGCTCAAATGCAAAGTGTTCAACGATAAACAGCTTGCCGAAATGAAGATGAACGCCATTCTGGCGGTCGGGCAGGGTTCAATTAATAAACCGCGGTTGATCATGCTTGAATACGTCGGGCGTAAGGGGAAGAAAGCCTCGCCGGATGTGGTTCTGGTTGGAAAAGCCATAACCTTTGATAGCGGCGGGATCAGTATCAAGCCATCACTGAATATGGAAACGATGAAATATGACAAATCTGGCGGATGCTCGGTGATGGGGGTCATGGCGGCCGTGTCGCAGTTAAAGCTGGGAATAAATGTGACGGCCCTGATACCCGCGGCAGAAAATATGCCAGGCTACAGCAGTTATCGTCCGGGGGATATTATTCGTACCTATAGCGGCAAAACGGTAGAGGTACAGAATACCGATGCCGAGGGACGTTTGATCTTATGTGACGCATTGGCTTATGGGGCACAAATGAAGCCCAAGGCTATTGTAGATATGGCCACGTTGACCGGGGCGGTTGTCGTTGCACTCGGTCAGCATCATGCGGGATTGTTTGGTAATAATGATTCGCTGATGGGTAAAGTGAAAGATGCTTCAAAAGCCAGCGGTGAGCCCATGTGGATCATGCCCATTGGCGGGGCGTACCTGGAAATGATGCGAAGCAAAATGGCTGACCTGAAGAATGTTTGTGGCCGGGAAGGGGGGGCCAGTACCGCAGCGTCATTTTTAAGTGAGTTTGTCGGCGATGTGCCCTGGGCGCATATTGACATCGCGGCCGTCGCCGATACCCCTGAGGAAAAACCATACCGCAGCAGTGGGGCAACCGGTTATGCCGTCCGAGCCGTTTTGGAGTATTTGAGAAGTTTTTAGCATGACCGCGGGGTCATGTTTTACAAAAGAGCACATTTGTAATGGATGATAATATGAAAGAAAAGAGTTTAGATAAAAAAAGCGTTGATACCGAACGGATTGAAAAGGCGATGCGTGAAATACTACTGGCCATAGGTGAGAACCCGGATCGGGAAGGGTTGTCGCGGACACCGGAGCGTGTGGCTCGAATGTATAGTGAGTTATTTGCCGGGATGTATGACGATCCGGTTCGCCATACCGAGCGGGTATTTACTGAAAGTTATGATGAGCTTGTTTTATTGAAGGATATTCCGTTTTACAGCATGTGCGAGCATCATTTTCTACCATTTATGGGGATGGCTCATGTGGGATATTTGCCTCATGGCAAGGTTATTGGTGTCAGTAAGCTGGCCCGGATCGTCGATGGATTCGCGCGGCGTCCGCAAGTACAGGAGCGACTGACCACCCAGGTCGCCGAGTGTCTCATGCATGAGATCGACGCCCGGGGCGTCGCGGTGGTCATGGAAGCAACCCACACCTGTATGACCATTCGTGGCGTCAAGAAATCAGGCAGTACAATGGTCACCTCTGCAATGCTTGGCAGTTTCCGAAGCGATGCCCGAAGTCGAAGTGAGGTCATGAGCTTGATCGGGCGATAAATGCTACATAAATGCTAAAGGTCCCTGGCTGCTATGCCTGGGAGTGGGACTCTTCCTGGAGGCACGGCGGCTCGATCGCCAAAATACTTCGGTCTTCAGCATCGAAAGTTATTATTCAAGTTTCAAATCAACGCTTGAGACGAGGGGAATGTGGACTTGGATATTTCTCATGACGCGGGTGTCAATTCTCGCCAATGGTATGAATTATAATGGCATTTGTCGTATTTGCTAAGCCAATGGGATGGCCTGCAACGATGACGATATTTTGACCGGTCTTGGCCCAGTTGCGGCTGAGTATCTGCTTGTCGATCATTTGTGTGAATTTTTCGATATTTTCTGGGATAGGTTTACAGCGAGGGATAACGCCATAGTCGAGGGTCATCTGGCGGACAACCCTCGGATTTGAACTGAAGGACAATATGGGGACATCAATACGAGCCTTACTGAGCAACCGGGCCGCCGAACCCGTTTCGGACCAGACCGCCACCAGTTTGGCGTCAATCTCATCTACAATATGTGCAACGCTACGCGCCAGTACTGCTGTTGTGGCCAGGGCCGCTTCGGTATAAGTTTTTGGGCGAACTTCATCGTACTGATTGAGATATTCTTCGGTCACCTGGGCGATTCGTCCGATGGTCTGTGCGGTGGTAATGGGATATTTGCCCACGGCCGTCTCACCGGAGAGCATCACGGCATCGGTAAAATCCATGATCGCATTGGCCACATCAGAAACTTCAGCCCGCGTTGCCATCGGGCTATGGATCATGCTTTGGAGCATCTGGGTCGCGACAATACAGGGTTTGCCAAATTTGCGACAGAGATTTGTAATCCGTTTTTGAAGAATAGGCACTTCTGCCAGGTCCATCTCCACACCGAGGTCTCCGCGAGCGATCAGGATAATATCGGTAGTCTTGATAATATTTTCCAGGTCGTCAATGGCCTGGGGTTTTTCAATTTTGGCAACCACTTTAATATCGGAGCCGGCCGCTTTGATATAATTTTTGAGCTCCTGGATTTCCTTGGCAGAGCGAACAAAGCTTAAAGCCAGGAACGTGATCTGGTGCTTGATCGCCCAATCAACGCATTTCCAATCGCATTCGGTAATGGACGGAATGGAAACATGGCTATCGGGCAGGTTGATCCCTTTGCGGCTATGGATCAGGCCGCCAACATCAACACGGCATTTAACAGAGTCTTTATCTTTGGAAATAACGTAAAGGACAAGCTGGCCATCATCAATGCAGATTCGCTGACCGATTTCAACATCGTTGATAAAATATTTATGGTTGGTGCCAAAACAGTGTGCGGTGCCTGTGTTATCGTTGGCGAGAATTGTTATTGTTTCACCGGCGTTGATCGGCTGGCCGTCAGGCTCAATCCGACTGGTACGAATTTTTGGCCCACACAGATCGCCTAGAACCGCAACCGTGTGAGTGTGATTTTCGCGAACCGCTTCTATTATTTTCAAATTCTTTGTATGGCCGTCGAGGTTTCCATGAGAAAAGTTCAAACGGAAGACATCAACACCATTGTCAATGAGTTGAGTGATGGTTTCCTGACCAGAAGAGGCCGGTCCGAGTGTTGCAACTATTTTTGTTTTGATCATGGTTGAACCTCTCATTTTAATACGTAACGGTCTATTTCAAAATAATCGTTACCGAAGGCTGTCAATCAGTTCCTGATTGGCGACTCTGCAATTATTAACTCTGATAATTGCGTCAAGAGTCAATCTTGCCAACTCAACATGGCGATTAAAAGCCAGGGGGCTGGTGTCGCAATACTTTTGGCGGTGGCGTCAACTCTTGCTTTGTCCTCTAGGTCATCAGCAATGGTTGACCGGTCGCTTCAACAACGTCACGCCAAAGATCCTCTTCCGGGTCAATGGTATGCCGCTTGGACACCGCCATAGTGATGGGGACATGAACGTATTGGTCGTGTATCAGGCTGATGACCAGGCTGGTACGTCCCGTCATGGCGGCATGGACCGCATGGGCACCCAACCGGGCACAATAGACCGAATCATTCGGATTGGCCGGGGCACTGCGAATGATATAACTGGGGTCAATGTATTTTACATTCGTTTCAATGTTTTTTTCTTTGGACCAGGTCTTGATTTTATCATTTACAAAAAAACCGATATCGCTGAGTGCGATATTGCCAGATTCGTCGGTGGCGTTGCTTTCTTCCATGAGCTCCTGACCGGCCCCTTCGGCGACCAGAATGACCGCGTGATTACGTTTTTTTATTCGCTTTTCCAGATGGGCCAGCAGGCCGTTCTTTCCTTCGAACCGGAATGGAACTTCAGGGATCAATACAAAGTTTACATCGTTGATCGCCAATGCGGTTTGAGCGGCAATGAAGCCCGACTGACGTCCCATGACTTTGACGATACCAATGCCATGGATCGCACCTTGAGCCTCAACATGAGCGGCCGCTACTGCCCGGGCAGCCTCCTAAACCGCTGTTTCAAAGCCAAACGAACGCTGCACAAAACTAAGGTCATTATCAATCGTTTTGGGGATGCCCACGACGGCGCATTTCATATTGCGGTTAATGATTTCGTTAGAAATATCCAGTGCCCCTCGCTGCGTGCCGTCACCACCAATAACGAAGAGCATATTAATGTTCATCTGTTCAAGGCAATCGATAATTTCTTCAACACGTTCGCCCGACCCACGCGAAGAACCCAAAATCGTTCCCCCTTTGCAATGAATGTCAGTTACTGTCAAGGGCTTGAGTTCCATCACGGGCAGAGCATATTCAGAAAGAAATCCGCGATATCCATTGCGAATGCCAAATATATGACGAACGCCATAGCGATACCACAGGGTCATAACGATCGCACGAATGACATTGTTAAGGCCGGGGCACAAACCGCCACAGGTCACTACGGCCGCACGTGCCTTAGTGGGATTGAAAAAAATCTTCTCACGAGGCCCCGCCAGCTCTGGGCATTCTGTCTGAGAAATCGCCAAATTCGATACTTCCCGGTCTATGTTGATATTATAGATCAGTCGTTGGTCGTCCCGAACATAGTTCGCCACCAGGTCATCATCAATTTTGGACATGAGAACCGGTGAGTCAACACGGCATTGGCCAAGGGTTTTTATCGAAAAATCAAGGTTAAGATTGCTCATCGTGTTCTGTGCTCCATCTATTTCGGTCAGCGGATTGTCCCGCATTTGAACGTAACATGTTTGTTGTGTACTCTTCCCACATAGCTATGTAATCGGACTTTTATTCAACGGAGGTAAAAATATTTCTAGTAAGACCTATTATTTGGTCGGCCCAGCCGGGTATCGGCTCAAGCCAGTGGTCGTGAAAACCGACGGCCGTTGTAGAGTTTAATGCATACGGAAGAATGACGTAAGCAGGATCAGGCCATCGTGGGAGCAAGGTTGTTCCTGACAGGAATGACTCTATGTCGGAGTAATAAGGTTTACGGGGATATTCTGTCCTTTAGGTCGTGGGTTGTACATAGCCGACAACCGCGATTTTGAGTCGATCAGCCAGCTTGAGCGTTTCGGGCATGTCGATAATGATAGTCCTTTCTGGTTCAACAACAAGGCAGGACGCGTGGTTTTTTTTGAGATTTTCAATCGTGCCAGGGCCAATCGTGGGGACATCGAACCGCATATCCTGGGCGGGTTTGGCTGTTTTGATAAGTGTCCAACCACCAACTTTACAAAGTCCGCCTGCCCGTTCGATCATACGGTCTGTCCCCTCAATGGCCTCGACCGCAATAACTTCACGCTCTTTCACCGCGATGGCCTGTCCAATATCGAGTTCGCCCATTTGCTTAACGATTTTCCAGCCGAACTCGATATCCGCCCAGGTTTGTTTCGGCGGTTGAGTTCGGGTCATCACTCCCGAGCGGGCAAGATGTTCCTGACAATATCGGGTCGAATCATCCAAAATTATACCTCCAGAAGCCAGCTCGTCGGCGATGGCCGTCAGTAAGCTGTCATTTCGTTTATCCATGTGTCGCAGGCGTCCATACCACACTCGAAACGCCCGCCAATCGGGTAAATATTGCACAATACGCCAAGGTGTGTACATACGTCTCTTGGCCACCCGGCCAACCATGATCGTCTCGGTGATCCCGTGATATCGCAGTTTTGTGATCCATCGCCCCATCCGGGCCAGCGGCACCCAGTAAAAGTGGTCGACATGTTCTGCCAGTGCCGGATCTGCCTGGTCCTTGAAGCCAACGCATATAACCTCAAACCCAGCGGCACGAGCACCATCAGCAATCATAAAGGGTAATCGACCCTGGCCGGCGATCAAGCCTATTTTTTTTCTGTTTATCATATGTTGATCGTTATGTCAAAAGTCATTTTTCGGCTTTAAAATCGCCCTTTAAGATGCGGAAAATCGTTGTTTCAAATACTTATGATGCCGTTGTCACTATTAATGCGTAAAACGTCAATTAGACCCATTCCAGTTAAAAATATTGGCTTTATCATTACATAAGTCTTTTATAAATATATGCTTACGTTAAAAGTGGTCGGCCAAAAAAGATATGCAATGAGTATGAAATTAGGTATCAAGGTGATTATCTTTTGTAAAATGGCGAAGGGTCTTATCCAGTTCCCGGATTTTTTTCCGAAGTTCCGGAAGGTCTTTCATAACCATCATAGCTCGTTTGGCCTGGGTGATCGGTAAGGCCGGGGAGCCGGCGACGATTTGGCCGTCTTCAAGATTATTGGTCACGCCCGCCTGGGCGCTTACTCGAACACCATTACCAATGGTAATATGCCCCACCACGCCGGCCTGACCGCCAAATATGCAGTGATGTCCCACATGGACACTGCCAGCAATACCCGTCTGGGCAACCAGTAATGAGTCGTGGCCAACCGTTGTATTGTGGCCAATCGCTACCTGATTACTCATTTTTGTTCCGTGACCGATAACGGTATTACCAAGGGTAGCGCGGTCGATGGAGCAATTGGCTCCAATCTCAACGTCATCCTCTATAATAACCCCGCCAATTTGAGGTATCTTATGATGGACGCCATCATGCGTGGCGTAGCCAAAACCATCCTGGCCGATAATAGAGCCTGAATGAATAGTCACCCGGTCACCAATCGTGCATCCGTCATAGACAGTCACATTGGGGAAGATTATGCAATCATTCCCTATGCGGGTGCCCGGGCCGATGGTGCAATTCGGATAAATTGTTGTGTTATCACCAATCACCGCATTCGAAGAAATCGTGGTGAAATCATGAATGTCAGCATTTTTACCGATTTTAGCCGAGTCAGAAACAGATGATTTTGGACTGATCCCAACAGGTTCATGTTCCCGATGTCCATGAAGCAGCACGACCACCTGCATAAAAGAATAATAAGGGTCTTTGCATCGAATTAAGGTCAGTCCTTTAGATTCAACAGTCTCACCAACGACAACAACCGAAGCGGCGGTGGATTGGAGCTCTTTTTCGTATTTCATATTCGCCAGAAACGTAACATCCCCCTCACCGGCCTCGCTGAGAGTCGCTGCACCGGAGATTTTAAGGGTTTCATCACCAATTATCTGGCCATTTATATGCTCAGCCAGCTCTTTTACGGTCTTTATCACACTTATTTCCTTCATCGTTACGTCAAAAGTCAATATTGACGAGTAGAAATACTAATCAGACATCGAATCATGGCATCATAATGCTTATGAGGCGGCGTCTTCCTTCATTATATCCCCATATTTTGAGGATACATGTTCAAATTCTTGTTTCTAAGTACCTTTTTAGCAAAGGGTTACATGCCAGGAAAGCAAATTTCCCAACTGGGCCCCCTACAAATACTCCCGGCAAACTCATTCTCAAAGCGACAAGAGGTTTTAACTCACAAGAAAATGATTATAATCGACCACAAGCTAGAGTCAATAGTGATTATTTAAACCCGCATCAAAACGATGGCAATCTTTTCTGCTGAGCAGGTTAAGGGGCCCTAAGCGGCAGCGTGTGAACAGGGTGGGATCCTCGTTGGAATCGATCGGCGAGCAGTCCCGTTCGCGTATTTCGAGTTTTCGGCGATGGCCTTCAACTGCTGTTGCGCATCATTAGCCGGCGGACCTTATGGTACTTGGCGTATTATCTCATGGAAATAGTAGTTGGCTTGTTTGGGGAGGCACTGTTCTTGTTCTCAGGTGTTCCGATGCCTCTGAAGAGCTCGCCCGGCATCCGTGATGTCTGAGCCCCGTGCCCCTTTGTATTGATGCCCTGAAAGTAAACGGACTCGCATGTGTGAACTTCAAGGCGGCTGAGCCATCCGGGTCAACGGGTGATTCCCCCATGATGACCTTGACGTTCCACGGCGCCAGAGTACTGGTCGTTGGCGGTCCATGTGCTTGGCCGATGTCCGTCGCCATGAAAACCATGCTGCCCCCTGGTCTTCTTAACTGAAATTAGTTTTTGGCGTATATTGAACACCTGGGTAATCTTTGGTCACTTTGTTTCTATCTCTTACGGCTTCGTCATGGGTTTGCTGGTTATCAGGCCAATGCCTCTGCCCTTGTTGCCGACCGCGTTGTAGTACATGTAATATGTTTCGTTCGCCGGGTTCCAGATCAGCGAGATCTTGTGGGCGTAACTTTTGTCCAGGCCGGACGGGTTGCCGCCGGCTTTGTAGAGCGGGTCGGGGTCCACGGTCCAGTGGTATAGGTCTCGCGAATAGGCTGCCATGATATGCGCCCCATCCTTCCCGACACCGAAGAAAAAATTGACCCAGTGGTCGCCATCCCAAAATACCTTTCCATCAGAAGAGAACGTCTCGTTATAGCTGCCTTTGGGTCCGTTGGGAATCACGGGGTTTTGCTCATACCGTTTCCAGTTGAGAATGTCATCGGAGAGGGCCAGGCCCATCTGTTCGATGTGACCGTCGGCGGCATTGTAGAAATTGTAGTACTTGCCGGCATGTTCTACAAGCCACGGTTGGTAGATGCAGCTCTTTTCCCACTTACCACAGTCCTTTTGATGCACGGAAAGAATGGGGGTATCTTTCGCCCGCTTCCAGGTGACCCCGTCGAGGCTCATTGCCACGCCTTCATAACCGGGTCGCAGTTCGTATCCGCCCTGGCGGGGGTAAGCCCCGTAAAGCGAAAAGTACTTGCCGTCCTTTTTCTTCAAGGTCCGCGGTGGTTTGATGTCGTAATCGTCGTACAGGTATGCCCCGAGTACGACCCCGCCGTAATCGAAAGAGTCTTTCGGGCCATAGCCCATCGCCAGGCGCATGTTTGTCCAGTGGACCAGGTCATCGCTTTGAGCGATAAACGATTGATAGCCTTTGCCATCAAAGCCGATAAATGTCATATACCATTTCGGGTCGTCCGGAAGTTGGAATACGGTAGGGACGTCGGTTTTGTTGACCTGTTCAAATCCCTTGATATTCGGCTTTGGGGCAATGATGTGATCAGGGTAATAATGCCAGTTCCGGTACGGCGCGGACCATTTCTTAACGGTTTCGGCGTCAATCGTCAGGGCCTGGATCCATTGGAGGGATTGGGTTTTCCATGCTTCCCACGACGGCCCTTTATAGCCGTTGAGTCCATGGTCGCCGCTGGGGAGTTGCAGGTACTTCGCCTGAACCTTATGGGCGATCAAGGCGTCATAGAACATTTTGCTGTTGCTCGGCGGCACCACGGTGTCATCGAGGGCATGGGCCAGGAAGGTGGGGGGGGTTTGTGGGGTGACCTGTAGTTCACTTGAGAAGAGATGAGCTACTTCTTCGGTTGAATTTCTGCCGAGAAGACGATTTTTCGAACCGACGTGCGTCTCGGCCCCCATGGTGATTACCGGGTAAATCAAGACCGCAAAATCGGGGCGGCAACTGACCCTTTTGACCGGGTCATTCGATTTGGGATCGCCGCCGTCAAACTTCGTTGCCGCCATCGAGGCGAGATGTCCGCCGGCCGAGTATCCGATAATACCGATGTGCCTGGGGTCAACGCGCCATTGTCGAGCGTTTGAACGAACCATTCGGAGGGCACGTTGAACATCGGATAGCGTGCGATAGGGTTTTCCCTGGGGGAGCCTGTATTGAAGTACCGCCGCTGTGATGCCATGCTGGTTCAGCCATTCTGCGGTGTGAACGCCTTCTGCGCCATACCACCCATTCATACCATACCCGCCGCCCGCACAGACAACCATTGCCGTACCGTTAGGTTTTTCCGGGCGATAGATATTCAGGTACGCATTGACAGGCTCGGTCTCTGTCCCCGTTGCATTGATCGGCCCTTGTCCGTCGGGCCACAGGGCAATCTGGTGGGGCGCTGACGATTTGAAACTGGACCAGGGCTGCTGAATCTGTTTGTCCTTATTGTACGCGACCCGGCGCCATTGACTGTCATCATAATCCATCGCCAGCCAGTGGCGGTCATCCCTCTCGGCCTTAACGGCCATCTTCAAAACCCAGGTGTCATCCGTGGCAATGACTTGCCTGGTACCATTCTTAAGTTCAAGGGTCAGCCGGCCGATCATTGAATGCGGCTCTTGCCCCCTGTTGATCAACACAGCAATGGCGTTCTTGCCCTGTCTCAGGTATGAGGTAACATCGCTGCACGCGGGTGACGAAACGGCGGGCTTGCCATTGAGGTAAACCAGGCCCGTGCCGATCCATTCGCCCCTGACGATCTCGCCCTGGGCCTCGAAGGTGCGGCGAACGAAGGCGGCGGGGTGCCTGCTATTCGTACATTCCTCTTTATTGCACCCCACCCATTGAGGTTCATTTGCCTTGGAATGGGCTTGGTTAGCCGTGATGACTTGAGATTGCCCCGAGGCCAGTGTCAATGTACGGGTACTTTTGCCGTAACGCACTTCGACTTTGCCGGGTTTGTTGCTGATGCCTTTCAGGACGGCGTTGGTTAGTTTGCCATCTTTCCATTCCATCTCGAGCTCATATCCGCCTCGGAGACGCATGCCTTTGACGCTTCCGTTTGCCCATGCTTTCGGCAGGGCCGGGAGCAGGTGGATGTATCCCATGTGCGACTGGACGAGCATTTCATTGACGCCCGCGGGGTAGCCGAAGTTGCAGTCGATCTGGAACGGCGGGTGTGTTGTCCACAGGTTGCCGTAGAGCTTGCTGGCCATCAGGTCCGAGAGCATCGCGTAGGCTCGCTCGGCTTCGAGCAGACGGGCGAAGATGCTGACCTTCCATGCCTTGCTCCAGCCGGTTTGGCCGTTGCCGCGTGCGATAACACTGACCTTGGCCGCTTCGGCGAATTTCGGTGTGGTCGTCGGATGGATCTGGCGACCGGGGTAAACGCCGACCAGGTGATTATTGTGACGGTGTTGATCCTTCGGGTCGTCGATGTCTTCCATCCACTCCTGAAGCTGACCC
>JAIPFO010000026.1 GCA_021736565.1 Phycisphaerae bacterium
CTTATTTCGACAATGATGGCGGTCCTGGTCGTGAGGCGGTCTGGATTTTGTTTTTAAACACGGACGGTACAGTTAAAGGATATCAAAAAATTAGTGATACACAGGGTAGTTTTTATGGTTCCTTAGTTGATTGGGAAGTTTTTGGTTATGATATTGCTTCCCTGGGTGACCTGGACGGCGATGGTGTGACTGAGATAGCGGTTGGCGCCGTCGGTAATAATGATGGAGGCCCTAAAAGAGGTGGTCTCTGGATTTTGCATTTACGGGCAAATGGCCAAGTTAAATCTTACCAGAGAATTAACGATTTATATGGTAATTTTCAGGGTGAATTGGAAGATGATGTGTGGTTTGGCAGTAGTGTTGAATCGTTGGGGGATTTAGATGGTGATGGTATAGTTGACATTGCAGTTGGTTCATGCTTGGATAATGATGGTGGTTTGTATCGTAGTGGTGCCGTTTGGATTCTTTTCTTAAATGTTAATGGTACGGTCAAGTCGCATCAGAAAATAAGTGCTTCGCAAGGCGGTTTTTCTGGAATCCTTGATGAGAGGGATGAATTTGGAATTTCAATCGCTTGTATGGGGGATATGGATAACGATGGCATTGTTGATATTTCCGTTGGTGCTAAAGCCGATGACGATGGGGGAGTGGATCGAGGTGCCGTTTGGTTATTATTCCTGAACAGTGATGGTACGGTGAAAGCATTTAAAAAGATTAGCAATACACAGGGGGGCTTTGATGGTGTTTTGGATGATTCTGATCGATTTGGTCATGCTTGCGAATATGTAAGAATACAAGGTAATGGCAAGAAAGCTGGTTTAGTTGTTAGCTCGATTAGAGATGATGATGGAGGTGATGACAGGGGGGCCGTTTGGGTGATGCAATTAGATGTTGTCAGGGCACCTTATCTATATGTTGGTGCAGGTCCTAACAGTGGAATTGATTTGTCAGCTTCATTTGATACTATTCAAGAAGCCATAGATTCAGCGGAGACCGGCGATACTATTCTGGTTTATCCAGGCGTCTATAATGAGTCAATTGATTTTGGCGGTAAGGCGATTACGGTAAAAAGTGCGTTGGAACCGGCGACAATTAAAGAGGAACTTGTTTCAGCATTAGGCGGTGTTGTATTTGCCAATAACGAGACGGCTGACAGCGTGTTGTCTAATTTTATTATCGAAGGCCATTTTAACGGTATCTACTGTATTAACAGTTCGCCAACTATTCGCAACGTTACTATAGTCAATAATAATTACGGTATTGTTGCCCTGGGAGATAGCACGCCGACTATTACCAGTAGTATTATCTGGGAGAATAACACCGCGGCCTTATTGGGATGCGAGGCTGTTTACAGTTGCTTCCCGGTGGGAGACGGAATAAACGGTAATATTCATGAAAATCCGCAGTTTGCTGATTTTAGTGCCGGTGATTATCGACTGCTTTCGCAAGCAGGTCGATTCGACTCAGGTATGAGTAAATGGGTTCTGGATGATATAACCAGTCCTTGTATTGATGCTGGCAGTCCGATAGCCAATCCCATGAGTGAGCCGATGCCTAATGGGGGCCGGGTAAACATCGGTGCTTATGGTGGCAGTATTCAGGCGAGCCGGTCGCCTAATCAATGGCCCAACGCCGCGGATGTCAACCGGGATGGCCGGGTGGATTTACTGGACATTGCCCTGGTCGCCCAGAACTGGCTCTGGACGGCACCCTGGGTGGAGTGATTTCTTGTAAGTGGTTGTTATATAGAAAGATATGGATAAGTATTGTTAAACAATATCAAAAAGGCACGGCTTGACGCTGTGCCTTTTTTTTTGATATAACCTGTTATTTTTAAAGAATTTATGGTACAATGCCGTTTTAGATATTCAGGAGAACAGTGCGCCTATGCCGAAAGTTACAGTTATAATACCCCTTTACAATAAAGAAAAAACCATCGCCCGGGCTCTGGATTCGATATGGGCCCAGAGATACCAGGATTTTGACGTTATTGTGGTGGATGACGGTTCGACAGATGGCAGTGTGGATATTGTCCGGGGATATGATGATCCCAGATTAAGGTTGATCCAACAGAAAAACGCCGGGCCTGGAGCGGCTCGCAATACCGGCATTGCTCATACGACAACAGAATTTGTTAGTTTTCTTGATGCGGATGATGAATGGTATCCCTGGTTTCTGGAGAATTGTTATAAGGCCATAACCGAAAATGATGTTGCGTTGGTTGTGACAATGTTTGAATTACTGCCAGAAAAAGAAGATGCCACCGAACGGTTGATAAAGAATGACCTAAAACTGGGGTGTTATGACCTGAATGGCAAGGAAGAGTCGGTATTGGTTGTTGTGTTATTGTCACTAATGAAAGCGTGGAATAGCTTGCTGTATACTGAGGTCGCTCGTAAGTACGATGGGTTTTATGATAAGGATAATTGCCGATTTGGTGAAGATGCCACCTTTTTTATGCGTCTAATATTTAATGAGAAATTCATGATGATTGGACCGGTTTCAGTGCGATATCATACTGAAAACTCTGAACTGGATTCAGAGACAGAAGTCAGCCCATTGCCTGCTTTTCTGAAAAAAACTGAAATCGTATTGAGATATTGCCCTGATGAAAAACGCGAATTATTATGCCGGGTTCTAGCCGTTTTAGCTTTTTATAATGCAAAAGGATGGATTCATTTTGGAAAACGATTTTCGGCTTTCATTCTCCTGTTACGTTTTTTTGACGGTCATAAATATTGTAATGGGTATTGGAAGTATTTGTCATTTTCCTTGCCTGGATACCCTTATTGGCGCCAATGTAAAAATAGAGTTATTAAGCCAGTTATTAAATGTCTTAGAAAGAAATAGGCTGCTTCAGATGATAAATTCCATTTTGCAGATATCGATATCTTTTTGAAAACTATGTTTTAGCTGTAATTGGTTAAAAAGTACCCAGATGGATTGGAATAGAGTATTCTCCATGGCAACACACGAAAAACCTGATAGAAAAAATGCTATTTCCGTTATTATTCCAACTTATAATTGTGCCGAGTGCCTGACTCGTGCGATTGGAAGTGTTCTTACGCAGACTTTTCAGGCGATCGAGATAATTGTAGTGGACGATGGTTCTATGGATAATACTGCTGCGGTTGTGACTGGCTATGGTTCAGCGGTGACATATATTTACCAGGAGAATTCTGGAGTAAGTGCTGCTCGTAATACAGGGATTCAAGCGGCGAGGGGGCAGTGGATCGCGTTTTTGGATAGTGATGATCAATGGTTGCCGGAAAAACTATCATTGCAGATGGAGTTGATAAGCCGAAATCCAGAATTACGCTGGGTTTCTTGTAACTATTTCTTTCATAATCTTGAGACCGATCAGCAGCGTCCTGTATTTCAAGCGAGTCAGTGTGAAATGCTGTTAAAAGGCATGGACTATTGTGACAATTTTATTCAGGCGGTTAGTGCTGGTGTGCCCTTCACTCCAAGTGTTATGATGATCCATCGTGAAGTGTTTCATTCTTCGGGGATGTTCAGGGAAGACGTATCCTATGGTGAAGATCTGGATTTGTGTTTAAATATTTCATATCATTGGCCTGAAATTGGTTTTGTCAGGCAACCTGTAGCGATTTATCATTGGCAGAGGCCTGGTAGTCTGACTTTTGGAAGATTAGAGAATCGTATTGACGGTTTGATCAAGGTATATGACGTTCATTTGGAACTGGCGAAAAAATATGGTGTTGTGGATGATTTAATTGTACTGATATGTGGTATGGTCAAGAACTGTTTATTGATCATGTATCAAGGTGATCAAAATGTGGGGGTAGGCAGGTTGTTGGCTCAATATGGCCGTTTTTTACCTTTTCGATGGCGGTGGGGGATAAGGTTCTTAAAAACCTTCTGGCCGGCACACATGCCATACGCCCCGAAAATATCCCGGAAGATCCTGGGGATTCGATCTTGAATAGATTGAAACGCACCTGAATGTGGAGTAGTGATATTGAGTTTTATCGCAGGATATTTTAGTTTTGACAAAGAGATGGACCACGAGTTTGCGCAGAAAAAGCTCAATGAATTTTCCGTTTTCCCGGATGATCGACCGGCCGACTATGAAAGCATATTCGTCGAAGGAAAACAGGGCTGCCTGATGGGGCGGTTCAAGCCTGAGGCGCCTCGGCAAGTTTACCATACTCAAACGGCCACCTGCACCATCCTGACACTGGGGTTTCAGTTTTTTGCTGAGGGAGAAGATATCGCTTGTTCCAGTGGCGGCCAGGCCGGGCCCATTGAAGGCATAATAAAGAAAACCAAAGAGAGTGAAGGTGAATTTGTTTCGCTCATCATGGATCATCATATCGGTGATATTCATGTGATCAATGATCGTTTTTCCGCCCGCCCGTTTTTTATCCTGGCCGATAAAGGCGGATACTGGTTTTCCACGAATTACGCGTTTTTATTCCATCTGGCCGGGGCAAGCCCATCGCCAGACCCTTTGGGCTGGCTGGAGGTGTTCAGTTATGCCCATACCCTCTTGAAACAGACAACCTCTCAGGATATCAAGCGACTGCTGCCGGCCAGTCATGGTGTTTTTTCCGGCAAGGGGTATCAGGAGAGCCGCTATTGGCAAATACGCTATGCGATACAGGATCATCGCGATCCGGAAGCGTTTGCCGCGGAAGTCTTTGGAGAGTTCAAAAAAAGCGTGGCGCGAAGGGTGGGGCTGTCTACCAGGGGATTTATTGCCCTCAGCGGTGGCCTGGACAGTCGGATGATCGCCGGGGCCATGCCCGCAGCCAGCGATTATTTCGCGTTTACAACGGTGGATTCCGTCGGTTCCGAGCAGACCCCGGAAGTCATGGCCGCCAGAGAAGTCGCCCGAAAGCTCGGCATGGACCATCATCTCTGTAAGCTTAAGGCAACCCAGTTATCCGATAATTGCGATACCCTGGTGCAGTTAACCGGCGGGCTGATCCCCGTCAGTCATACGTGTAAATCCCTGGAATATATAAAAGAAATGGTCAAATTCAATGGGTTTATGGTCGGCGGCGGCCCTGGCGATTGCCTGGCGGGCTCTTATGCAACCTCCATTCGATACCTTCAAACCTCCCGGACGGATGCGGTCGTCAAGCAGTTTTGCCGGTTGCGAAAACTGTTTGACAAGAACGTATTAAAGATGATTTTTCGTGATGAGATCATCGGGGACTATTATCCGCAATTAGACCGTGCGATGTTCGAATGTTTTGAAACGATAAATGGGCCATCGGCGGTACATAAAATTACCGCCTGGTCGATGCAATGTCGGCAACCCTGTTTTACCTTTACCTCACCCATTCATACCCATCCTGACGTGACCGAGGCCAGTCCGCATTTGGGATATGCCTATAATGATCTTTTGCTGACCCTGCCGATGTCGTGGATATTCCGAAAGAATTTTTACGACTATATGGTCTACCAATGCATGCCGGAATTACGGGATATTATCTACGCCAATACCGGCCAATGCCTTTCCGGGGAAATGCAGACCTATGCGGTATCGTTGCGAAAAAAAATAACCGGTATCATTGATACGCGTCTGCCCTCTGCGCTGGTGCTTCGGCGGAATACATGGCGACAGCAGCGGATTCGCCAGTCTTCCTTCGTGTACGATCTGTTCCGGCAGGATGACAAACTCTATGACGAATTAAGAGCAATTCTTTATAGCGTTTCAGGGTTGAAACAGCTGTTTAAGCTTGACGGTTGTGAGAAATTTATCGCTGATTTCCAGGCGGGCAATCTCCATACGCCCAGCCCGGCCCGGGAAGTAGAGCTAATGGGGTCGCTGGCAACGGCCCTTTACTGGTTCAAATACGCTGATTCGATAGAGTGATCATTCAAATTGGCCGATACAATGGAGTATGCTTTCCTACTTTTTATCTATGAATTGTTCATTTTATATTGATAAAGGGCTGTTAGAATGCATTTTGAACCATTTATTGTAGCATCGGGTGATATGCCTTTGTTACCCTTTATTCCTTTTCTAAGCTAATGCCCTGCTGAGCAGTGAATTAACGTATAAAAAAGTGCGAAAGTCAACATGGATAAATGCAAGTGAACTACGACAGAAACATTCGAGGAACAACCGTCAGCGTTGTCATACCGGCCTATAATATTGCGGACTATATTGGCCGGGCGATCGATAGCGTGCTGACCCAGTCGCGACCGGCCGAGGAGATACTCGTCGTCGATGACGGCTCGACCGATAACACGGCCGAGGCGATCAAGCGATATGGGGCCAGGGTGACATATATCTACCAGGAAAACCGTGGTCTCAGCGGTGCCCGAAATGCGGGGATACAGGCGGCAATCGGCGATTGGGTGGCGTTTCTGGATGGCGATGATGAATGGCTGCCGGAAAAGCTGCGGGCGCAAATGGACCATGTGCAGCGGCATCCGGAGTTGGTGTGGGCCGATTGTAATCTCTTTTCCCATAATTGTATTGATAATACACGAGAAATAACCAATGATCAGGATGATGTGGATGACTTGCTGGCGGGGCGCGAATATTTTGATAGCTATTTCACCGCCGCCAATAACGATATCCTGCTGACCGGAAGCACCATGATCGTCCGGCGCGATGTATTTAATGAGACGGGACTGTTTAACGAAGAAGTCCGCTATGCCGAAGATATTGATATGTGGTGGCGGATTGCTTACCGTTGGAAACAGTTGGGCTATGTCAATCACCCGCTGGCAGTCTATTATCAGCGACGGCCTGGCAGCCTCACCGCTGATGCTGACCGGGAATTGATCGTTCGATCCATATTTGAGATATTCGATCGTCACGCGAAATTAGCGGCCGAGCATGGCATGTCCGATGAGATCACGCCGTTTGTGACCGCTAAATTGCATAAATGGCTTTGTAATGCCTATGGTCAGAAGCGGCGTGCTTTAATTGCTGAGATGCTTAGCCAATATGGCTATTTGTTGACACCGGGCCACAGGAAACTTCTTGGCTTTTTGATACGGATGCCCATAAGAACGACATTTATTGGGAAACGGATTTTGAAGAAATGTATGAGTGACGCCAGCATCTAAATACGGCGAAGCGTTATTCTGGCTCCAAAACGCCGTTATTACGCGTCAATATTGATTTTGGCGCAACCCTCATGAGTAAATAAATTGTGAAAAAACTGAACTGGTATCTAAAAAAAGTAAAACTGTACGGCATCGCTCGCTGGCTGACCGATGATGTTGTGATGCCCATTGTGTTGGGGTTCAAACGCAGAGCGAACCGCAGGCAGGTGATCTCTCCCAAAGATATCACCCCGGGAATCCCCCGGATACTGGTCGTTATGAATGCCGGGGGGATAGGCAACGCGGTTGAAGCGACACCCCTGGTCGAAGCGGTACGCAGTTTCTGGCCGGGGGCACAGATCACTTTGCTGGTTCCCCGAGGCGATTTATTCGATAACTGGTGTGTGCCCGACCACATCGTAACGTCTCCTGATGAGATTAGAGGAAAGACGTTCGATCACTCGTTTTTTACCTATCGCGGCCATAAGGGAATGCCCAAATGGGATGCTGATTGTGAATTAGGCCGAATTCATCTGCCGAAGGTCTGGCTGGATAAATGGTTTGTTAAGCCTGAAAGGCTTTATGACCTGGCCATGATCAAGCGATTGGGCTATAAAGGACATCCTGCTCCTCTGTATGTCTCTTTGAATCCGCCTGCGATTAATATACCGCCGGCGGAATTGAGAATCTGTATTGCTCCCGGCGGCAAAGCGAATGATCGGTGGCGGTTTAAACGCTGGCCCTTCTATGATCAATTACTGACGAGGCTTCGGGAGCAATTCGTCGGGGTACAGATCGTCATTATCGGGACGCTGGAAGATGACTTTCCCGGTCGTGTGCCCGACGAGCCAAACGTGATAGATTTGCGGGGGAAGTTAACATTGAGCGAATCGGCCTGGGTTCTAAAAAATTCCAACCTGGCCATTGGCAATGACTGCGGCCCCATGCACATCGCAGATGCGGTGGGAGTCCGATCGGTCATCCTGTTCGGCCCAACATGCGAAGTGAAAAACGGCCCATGGAATAAAGCCGTTACGCTCTCAGCGGATGTTGCCTGTCGACCCTGTCAATATGGGAATGAAATTACAAGGTGTCAGGATCCGCAATGCATGACAAAAATAACCCCACAACAGGTGATGGACAGCGTTGAACGTATGTTACGCTGATGGACATGAAGGCACGTCGGATGGTTTGCAGGGTGTTTTTTGGCCTTTTTGGGGAAGGGAAGTGTCATTTTTGACGTGGGCATCATTTTTACTTTTTGAAAGACGCAATTATTGCGCATTTGTTGAAGTCGTTTCTTTTTTTTGCCGGTTTTTTCAGTTTTATTTTACCTTAGATCTGAGTTGGTCAGACGTAAGGACTTTTTGTAAGTCTATAAATAACAGTAAGATAGAAGGTGGTTTTGAAAATGGTTTTCCTTTGTTGGTATTTGGCATGAATTTTGCTTTTCTTCTTATGAAGCATTTTTTCGTCTGATGTCCATCAGGCATTATGAAAAGGAGCAGCAGTGGCCCCTGTAAGGGCGTCCGCGTCATTCCCGATGCGTCGGGAGTTGAAGCCCGTTTCCGCATCTGAGAGGCTGATTCGCCTTTTATTGTGGGAGTCAATAAAGGAGTTATTGACTAAATCGCTTATGGATGAGCAATGAGAAGAAATCATCATACAAACAACGAGAAATTGTACGTTGCGACTTACGTGAATGGATGGTTTTTGCGCCCAGGATCGGTCTGTAACGTGCCGAAAATGAGTTTTCAGGCTTGTATCATGGTTTCCTGGGGGGGGGCGGTATGAATCTTGGGGCGTTAGGCAAGATTTTCTTCGGAGCGTCAACAGCGACCAAAACGACAGTGGTCGTCGTTGGACTCGTTGCGTTGGAAGTTGGAACGATATCGGTCGTGAAAATCGCGAATGATAAGCCGTTAACCGCGTTGGGTATCGAGGTGCCGACAAACCCCGAGACCGCCGCTCCGGTGACGTCAATACCCGGCCAGGGAAGTTTATCCGTACCGGTGGCGGGGGGAGCTGAAGGGGTTGATGGCACGGCCAGTGATTCGGGTCGCTCAACGTTGCAGGCGGAGACGGTGGATGAAGGGGCCGAAACGGTGGCGGAAGAGAGTACTTCAAGTGGAGACGGAACCGGTGATACGGAAATAATGATTACAGAAACACCTCCGGCATCGCCATCACAAGTTCTGGTGCCCGAGAGGTTGGTCGACCTGAGTGTGATCTCACCGCCGGACTAATGGAGTTTCCATGATTTTTGAGGTCCGCATTATCGATGAGTTCACAGAGTCGTGTGAACTTTTCAAGCGGGCAGATGTTCAAATAACCGAATAAGGATCTTTTGGGACAAGCTAAGTGCAAAACAAGATGAGTGACAAATTAACAGACCGAACTCGACGATCCGGCAGGGGGTGGGGGGCTGCCAGGCGGGTCGCCATGCCGGGGGGCACTGCGGAGAACCCGTTGGACATCATGCGCAGAAATATGTCCTCAAATGGGCAATGGCTTCTTTTGCTGGGGTTACTTTGGGGGTGTTGGGGATGCGGTCCCTCTTCCTCTCAGAAAGGGGATGGCATCTGGCGGTCTCGGGGGTCTGCCGAGTCACCCAACTGGCTCTCTCGACAAGAGTCCCAGCAAGCGTTTGATCAGGCGGGACCTATCGAACCGCAGGTGAATGTGGACCAGATGGCGGCCTCGAAATTGCACCAGGGGATGTATCGGGTGATCCCCGGGGATGTGCTGGAATTTCAAATGGCCAGTATTCTCAGGACCCTGACAACCGAATACACCGATTCATTGGGACAGGTGCAGCCCTATGCCTGCCGGGTGAGTCGCCAGGGGACCATTACGATCCCGATCGTGGGTGAGATCCCTGTGATGACCCAGACCTTATCCCAGATCGAGGAGAAGATCGTCCAAGCCTATTTTCCGAAATATTTGAAGCACCCGCCAAGTGTTGTCGGGAAGGTGCGGGACTATCGAACCGGCAAACTCTCGATCGTTGGGGCGATCGAAAGCCCCGGTGTTTATGACTGCCGCCACGACGAGCTGTCGCTGGTAGCCTTGATCATGAAGGCCGGTGGTATTATTGATGATGGCGCCGCGCGGATTCAGATACGCCGGGGGGGGCAAGGCAATCGGACTGAACCGGTGACCTTGCCGGTCGATGGGTTGAATATCCCGTTTGCCGATGTGGCGCTGTTTGACGGCGATGTGGTGGAAGTGGAGCGATTGAATCCGGAAGTCTTTACCGTGATCGGGCTGGTCAATAAAAGTGGGTGCTATCCCTATCCGCCCGGTGTGCGATATAACCTGATGCAGGCGTTGGCCTTTGCCGGCGGGGTGAACGATACCGCCGCCCCGGAATATGTCCGGATCTACCGTCAACAGGAAAACGGGAAGATCGTCTCGGCGTCCTTTAAGCTTCGCGGTTCAACCCCCACCCATGCCGCCGGGGTGCTGGTCAAGCCTGGCGATGTGGTCGCGGTAGAGCAGACCTTCAGTACACGGACGCGATTGATGCTGGCCCAGGTCTTTCGGATTACTTTGGGGGTGAACGCCCGTCCGGAATTTGGTGATTTTTAAGGATTAACTTTCACACTTATTTATGCGTTAAATCAATAAAAAAAATAAACGAGTTAAAGATAAAAAGGACGAACGCGTACGAATGAAAGGGTTCGCCTTATTGTCCTGCCTTTGGCAGAGAAGGCCCGGCATATGCCGGCAACGTGAACGATCCCTAACGCGAGCATGAGATATTTTTTTAGAGATGATATATTGAATCACAATGCACCTTACAAGATGGATGAGAATAACGATGCGGCCGGGGAGGCCATGGTTTCCCCCGGGCGGGAGAATGGCGACCCGGAGCTGACCCTGGTCAGCAGCAATCTATTTCGGGCCTTGTGGCGTCGGCGACTGATGGTGCTCGTGATGACCCTGGTGGGCGTGGGGGGGGCATTGGTCTACCTGGCCAGGGCGCCGCAGGTCTTTACCAGTTCGGCCCAGGTCTATGTCGAGCAAAAGGGGCCGAAGATCATTACGGAGTTGGAAGGGGTGATGACCCGGTCCAAAAATTATTTATTTACCCAGTGTGAACTCATAAAATCACCCGCCATTCTCCGGCAGGTGGTTGGCGTGGATTATGCCCCCGATGTAGAATATATGGATTTTTTTGCCGAGATTGCCAGGGGCAGTGAAAATGACAGTCTGCGGATAGACTACCTGCGTGATCAGTTGCAGGTGAATGTCAACAGTAAAACGGATATTATTACGATTTCACTGGAGTCGACCAATTCAACCGAGGCCGCGGCGCTGGTTAACGCATTAGTCGACGCGTATAAGGGGTATCACGCCAGTCAAAAGAAGGCCACGACAGGACAAGTCGTCGGGCTGCTGGAGCAGTCGAAAGAAAAAGGGCTTAAAGAACGTGATGTGATCTATAATAAGCTGATCGAATTTTCCCAGGGAGATGCCGAGTCCCCCATCGCCTTTGAGGATAAAAATGGGAATATTATTCTTAAAAAATTAGAAAGTCTTTCCGAAGCCTTGACCGCGATCCAGTTGGATTTGCTCTCGGCGAAGGCCGATTACGAAGTGGTTCAGGGGATGATGGGGAGTCCGGATGAGATCCGGCAGTTAGTGAATCTGTGCAAGGCCAGTGGTCATTATAATTCGTTTAGCAATGAGGAAATTCCGTTACGCAACGAGATGGAAACGTTGCAGAAGCAATGGGGGCATTTGCAGCAGAAAAGCACCATGGCCCATCCGGCGGTTCAGGCGGTCCGCTCGAAGATGGCCGAATTGCAACGCCGGCTGACGGCATTGGAAAACAAATATGCCAGGGCCTATTGTGACCATCTGGTCCAGCGTTATCAGATCGCGATGCAGAAAGAGGCCGAGTTGGAAGAAACCCTGGCTCAACAGCAGAAACTGGCCCTGGAAGTCAATACGCGTGCGGTGAAGTATGCCCGGCTTAAGAGTGACCTGAGTCGCGCGGAAAAATTTTGTGATATGCTGGATGAACGGATCAAAAATATCAATGTCAGCCAGGATGCCGGGGCCTTGAATATTAATGTGGTGGAGTATGCCATAGAAAGTATCATGCCGATGAAGCCTCGACGCCCCAGGGTGTTAGGCTTCGGATTGTTCCTGGGGTTGGCACTGGGGGCCCTCTTGGCGATCGTCAGTGACCTGATGGATATTCGCTTGCGTAATGCCAATGAGATCTCAGCCATACTTGGCGTGCCGGTCCTGGGGGTCGTCCCCTCCATGCCGAATAAGATCATGGCCAATGGGCGTCGGGAAACCCGTTCGGACCGCGGCACGGTTGTCAATCGAAAGCCGTCCTCACTGATCGCTGAAGCCTACCGTACGATTCGGACGGCCATTTATTATGGCCTGCCTGATTCGGAGGCCAAAATAATCCTGGTCACCTCCCCGGATGCCGGGGACGGCAAGACCACGCTGGTCAGTAACCTGGCGATTTCCATGGCCCAGGCGGGCCAGAAAGTATTGATTATCGATGGCGATTTGCGCAAGCCGGATCAACATCAAATATTTAACATAAAAAGCGTCTACGGGCTCTGCGATGTGCTCGAAGGGAAAATGGACCTGGCCCGGGCGATTCGGCCGACCCGGATCGAAGGGTTGGATATTTTGCCCAGCGGCACGGTGGTTCAGCAGGGCTATCATAAAACCGAAGACCAGGCCGCCGGCTTACGTCAACAGGCGGGGAAGGCTTACGTCGATAACTCGTACGATTCGAAGGTCGGCCCGGCCGAGATGCTCAGCAGCAAAATGTTTTATGAGATGGCCGAGACACTTTGCCAGCAGTATGATCGGATCTTGATCGATTCGCCGCCGGTGATGTATGTGGCGGATGCTCGCATCCTGGGGGCGGTCTGTGATATGACCTTGTTGGTGTTGCGAGCGGAAAAGACGACACGAAAAGCCACCGAAGAGGCCCGCAACGGGCTGCTGGGTGTTGGCGCGAATGTCCTGGGGGCGGTGGTCAATGGCGTGCCGCGTAAAAAAAATTATTACGGTTATTGTTCCGGTGAGATGGCGTATCAAGATTCCTATGGTACGATGGCCGGCTATTCAAGGCGATATGGCAGCCCAAACGAACAGGATTTGCCGGCGGACTCTCGATATGCTGCCAGTGACGCGTTGAACCCGAAAGTGCAAGACGAGCAGGTGGAGAGGCCTGCGGGATGTGACCGGGTGATCAGGACTGGGGACATTGAAACCGTTGAGGGAAGGCCTGTTCGTCGAAGCGGTGAGTGGGTCGATGAATAATCTATGGTCTGACAAATATTCTTTAGCGGCGCAATGTTATCAACAAACCAACCGGTTTGATCGCCTGGTGGAATGTTTAATGGGGGCGTTGCTGGTGTTTATGCCCCTGGCCTTTGGTGGCGTTCATCGCTGGAGCGAGATGGTGATCCTGGTCGTCGTCAGCGCGATGGCGCTGTGTGTGATCTTAAAGCATGGCACTGCCGTTCGAGGGTTCGGACTCAGGGGGGACTCTGAGGAACCTGCGCGATGGGTCTGGACCTGGGCATACGTGCCGATGATCCTGTTTGTCCTGCTGATCGCTTTCCAGCTTCTCCCCTTGCCCGCCAGGCTCGTTGAGGTCCTCTCGCCGAACACCTGGGACTTAAAGCAGGTGCTCATGTCCGATATTGCCGGCGAAGAACCGTCTGGCTGGATGACGCTAACCTTTTATCCCCTGGCGACCCGGCACGACTTGCGAATGGTGGTCATGGTCGCAACGCTGTTTTTTGTGGTGGTCAATGTCTATCACAGTGTCTCTCAGATCAAACGGTTATTGTTGATCGTTGCCCTGGTGGGGGCGGGCGTGGCGATTTTGACGCTGGCCCAGAATTTCCTGGGCAATGGCAAGCTCTATTGGCATATGGCCACCGGGGACGGGGTGGTGAGGTCCGGGCCATTTGTGAACCATGGTCATTTTGGGCAATACATGAACTTGTCCATCGGTGCCGCCCTGGCGCTGTTGCTGGCAACGTTGTATGAGGCGGTTGCCTGTGAAAAAAACAATCGATATGCCAGGTCGGCTCAAGTCACGCAGGATTATTCAGGCCAGGGGAATGATCGAAAGCGAGGGAGCCAGTGGCCCCTGTTTGCCCCGGTGGTCGCCCGGTTGGCCCGGCCCTCCATGCACCGGGTCTGGATGATGTCGGTGATGATCGTTTTGGGTGTGATCACGTTATGTTTGTCACTGACCCGGGGCGGGATGGTCAGTATGCTGGTCGCGGGGGCATTCACCATAATGATGATGGTTCGTAATCGGCAATATACATTTCAGATATGGATCATGGTCGTATTGGCGATGGGAGCGTTTATCTGCATTTTGTACCTCGGGTCCGAGGCGGTCTATGACCGGATGGTCTCCCTGGGCGATTTAAAAAATTATGACAACCGCCTGGGGATCATCAAGAGCCTTGCCCCGGTGGTCGGGAAGTTTGGTTTTTGGGGGGTCGGGTTGGGGGCCCATGCGATGGTGTATCCGATGTGGGATATGACGCATACCGGTAAGCTGGTGCGCTACGCTGAAAATGAGTATGTCCAGGTGCTCGCCGAAACCGGCGTGGGCGGACTCTGCCTGGTCCTGCTTGTTTTGGCGATGGTCTGGCGTCATTATTTTCGATGCATACGGCACGAAAAGTTACCCATCTGCATGGCGGCCTTTGGCTTGGGGTTTGGCTTGTTGGCGGCAATGATACACAGTGTCTGTGATTTTGGTCAGCATGTACCGGTCAATAGTGGCCTGGCGGCTATTTTTTGCGGTTTGTTGGTCAACCTGGGACGCCTGCGGCATGACGACACGCGAAGGCCTCAAGCGACCGGCGGCAGGAGGGCCACGGTTCAAAAAAACGATAAAAAACGCATGCGTTGGACCCATCGGTTCCCGCCGGTGGCGGGGGGGGGCGGTTGTGCGAGCTTGCTGGGGCTGCTCCTGGGGGGCGGCGGGCTTTGGAGTTGGATGCTGATCGACGCGGAGAATGCTTGTGCCGCCCAGAAACATTGGGAGCAGGTATTACGAATTGACAACCGCCTGCAAAAAAATAACTGGCAGGGGCGGGATGGGGACTACCGGGTGATGCTCGCCCATGCCGGCCAGGCGGTACGCCATCAGCCGGGCAATGTGGAGTATTATTACTGGTTGAATGTCTACCGCTGGCTGGATCTGGACCGTCGAAATTCTGATAAAAGTGATCGCGACTACCAGCGGGAAGTTGATAAACTGATTCACAATTTCCATCAGGGCAGGGCCCTGTGTCCTGTTTATGGTCCGCTTTATTTTATGGCGGGACAATTGGAATATTATGTCGCAGGCCCCTATGGCAATGAAAAGCTCCGACAGGATGGGGCGGCACATGTGCAGGTAGCCGCCCGACTGGCCGGCGGGCATCCGACGATCAGTTGGGGGGCAGGATTGCTGAATATTCAGCAAGGCAACATGAATCAATCGACTGAGATTTTCAGGCGGTATGTCAATGACGGCGGTGACTTTGATCGCGTGATAGCGATTTATATCGATCAGTATGACCGGTCGGACCTGGCGATGGCAGTGGCCGGTGACGAGCCCATGTTGCTGGACCGCCTGGCAACGTCCCTGAGTCGATTGGAGGGGTATGCGACGTTAGAAAAAGCAGCCCGGGCTCATGCGATCGACATATTGGAAGGCCAGGTTGCCGGCAAAAAACCACCCGTCCAGACGCTGGTTAATCTGGGCCATGTTTATTATCATGATGGGGATTATCAAAACGCCAGCCGGGTACTGGGTTGGACATTGGAGCGGGCACCCGAGCGGATTGATTGCCGCTATCTGCTCGCCGAGTCGCTGGCGAAGGTGAACCAGGTGCCCCGGGCGATTGCCCAGGCGCGTCGATGCATGCAAATGCGGCCGGATTGGAAAAAACCTAAAATGCTGGTTGAGAGGCTGGAGAACCAATCGTGACTCCCGCGTCAAAAGTTATTTTCCCAATTTTAAATCCATCTTTAAGATGCGGAAAATGGCCATCAAAAATACTTATGACGCTGGCGTCAATCGTAACGCCATAAAAAAGTACGAATCAACGCATAGAGAATCCTTATGGAATTGCCAGCTGGCCCTGCGATGGATAAATTATGAAAACGTATATTGTTGTATATCTTGGCGCAATGACCATGGCGTTGCTCTTAACGCCGCTTGTCATTTTTGTTGCCCGGGCATTAAATATTTATGACGATTTGGATGTGCGCAAGGTGCATGCCCACGCGATGCCCCGGATCGGTGGGGTGGCGATCGCTGTGGCGATGCTGGGCATGATCTTACCGGTGTTGTTCCTGAATAATATGATTGGCGATGTATTCCGCAATGGTGACAAACGGATCCTGGTCTTTCTGGCAGCCTGTTTTTTTGTGTTCCTGGTCGGATTAACCGATGACCTGGTGGGCTTGCGAGTCCGGACAAAGTTTTTGGGACAATTCGCCGCGGCACTGACATTGTGTCTCTGTGGGATACGGGTGGATGAAATTACCCTGACCCAGGGATTTGTGCTGGAATTAGGCTGGATTGCCTGGCCTTTTACCCTGGTGTGGATCATCGGTATTACCAATGCGATTAACTTGATCGATGGCCTGGACGGACTGGCGGCCGGGATCGCTGCGATGACCAGTGGGGTGATCGCCCTGTTTTGTGCCTCGACAAATCAGCCGATCATGGCGGTGATCATGCTGGCGATGATGGGCAGTTTGAGTGGCTTTATTTTTTACAATTATAATCCGGCCCGTATCTTTATGGGGGATGGGGGCAGTTTATTTCTGGGATTTACCCTGGCGGCCTCGTGTGTGATGTGCCTGACGCCTCAGACGACCATTACTGGGATGGCCTGGCCGATCCTGGCGATGGGCATTCCAATTTTTGACACCCTCTTTAGTATGTTGCGGCGTTTCCTGGAACGTCGGTCGATGTTTTCGCCCGACCGGAGTCATTTCCATCATCGCCTGCTGGATATGGGATTGCAGCATAAACACGCCGTGATCGTGATGCACCTGGTCACCTTGTTCTTTGCGGCAATGGGGACGTTTTTGCTGGTCTCCCAGGGAACCCGAACGCTAATGATCTTCGGAGCCAACCTGGTATTGCTGATCCTGGTATTTCGATTTGTCGGAGCGGTTCGCCTCTTTGAGACCCTGGGACGTTTCCGACAGAAACAGAAGCTCGACACCCAGGGGAAGGGGCGGCGGCGGGATTTCGAGAAGGCGCAGCTGGCCTTTCGTCGGGCAAGAACGTTTGATCAATGGTGGCAGGCGGTTCAGGCCGCCGCGGACCAGATGCAATTCGCCTGGATCGTCTTGCGGGTTAAACGGCGAAATGGTATTATACGCACGATGCTCTGGCGGCAGCCGACAGGCGAAGAGGACCCGGGCGAGCTGCTCGATATTTCTCTGCCCATCCGACAGCGACGCCGCGGAGAGACATTACGGCTGTCATTGTCCGTCAGGGTCGCCGGCTCCCTGGAATCCGCCGGCCATCGCGTTGCCCTCTTTAGCCGCCTGGTCGATGAATACAGCCTCAAGCAACTCTCCCCGGAATCGGGAAATGAATCGACTGGAGAGAAAAAAGTTGCTACAATCATTGAATATCCGCAACCGGAACCGTTTATTCGTGAAAAAAAATACGAACCAGCACAATTAAAAGATAAGTAAGCGTTTACGCAATTTTAAATAGCTTCCGCCGAAGGCGGTCTCCTAAGCGGCCTGAAAGGCCAAAATACCTTAGCCCAGGGGAAGCGAGCGCAGCGAGTACCGCCCTGGGTTGATGAAATAATAGTGTTCTCTCCCCTGGCCCCGCTT